>CACCIQ010000049.1 GCA_902546095.1 uncultured Bacteroidota bacterium | reverse complement strand
TGGTGAGGAAATTACATTAGTTCTAAATCATACTGGAAAAATTGCAAAAGAGTTCATGGGACATAATTTTGTTCTTCTAAAAAATGATACGGATGTTGATGACTTTGCACAGAGAGCAATGCTTGCTAAGGATAATCAATACATTCCTGAGGGTGATGAGACCATAGCTTATACTAGCATGATAGGTGGAGGTGAATCTGATAAAATAACATTTACTGTTGATGAACCAGGAACCTATGTCTACTTATGTACATTCCCTGGACACTACCAAATAATGAGGGGTGAATTTATAGTAGAATAATGAAGTTTAATACTAAAACAATACATGGTGGGCAAATAAAAGAAAAAGCCTATGGAGCTGTAATGCCACCAATCTATCAAACATCTACATATTCACAGAAAAGCCCAGGGGAACATAGTGGTTATGAATATAGTAGAACTCAAAATCCAACAAGACATGCCTTAGAAAGATCTATAGCTAGTTTAGAAAATGCTAAGTATGGATTAGCTTTTAGTTCGGGACTCTCTGCAATTGATGCAATAATGAAATTATTCTCACCTGGTGATGAAATTATTTCAACTAATGACCTGTATGGCGGCTCTTATCGTCTTTTTGAGAAGGTTTTCAAAAAATTTGGATTAAAATTTGTATTTACAGACCTTAGAAATCTTAATGAAATTGAGAATTTAATTTCATCAAAAACAAAATTGATTTGGGTTGAAACACCAACAAACCCAATGATTAATATTGTAGATATAGAGGGTCTTTCAAAAATTTGTAAAACTAATAATCTATTATTGGCTGTTGATAACACATTTTCAACTCCTTTTTTACAAAAACCAATAGATCTTGGTGCAGATATTGTAATGCACTCTGCAACAAAGTTTTTAGCAGGTCACAGTGATGTAATTTTAGGATTACTTGCATTGTCCAGGGACGAATTAGCTGAAAAATTATTTTTTATGCAAAATTCAAGTGGGGCAATTTGTGGGCCTATGGATTCATTTTTAACATTAAGAGGAATAAAAACTCTTCATGTGAGAATGCAAAGACATTGTGAAAATGCTAGAGTTATTGCAAACTATTTAAAAAAACATGATAAGGTTGACAATGTTTATTGGCCCGGATTTGAGAATCACCCTAATCATAATATTGCTAAAAGTCAAATGAATGATTTTGGAGGAATGATTTCGTTTACTGTGAAAGGGAATTTTGACCTAGTTAAAAGAATTACAAGTAGTTTTAAAGTTTTTACTTTAGCTGAATCACTTGGCGGTGTAGAAAGTTTAGTTAATCACCCAGCAACCATGACTCATGCTTCTATCCCTAAAGAAGAAAGAGATAAAATAGGTATTACTGATAATTTAATTAGATTAAGTGTTGGTATTGAGGACATATCCGACCTTGTTGATGATATTGAACAAGCAATTAATTA
Source organism: uncultured Bacteroidota bacterium (assembly GCA_902546095.1). Classification (GTDB taxonomy): domain Bacteria; phylum Bacteroidota; class Bacteroidia; order Flavobacteriales; family Flavobacteriaceae; genus Eutrophosalina. The sequence goes on along the minus strand of CACCIQ010000049.1, from coordinate 668 downwards.
ATTATGCCTATTTTTATCTAAATCCTTGTAAATGAATAAAATAATTCATGATTTTATAAAAGAAATAGATAGTAGAAATTCTCACGAGCCTGAATTTATGCAAGCTGTAAGAGAGGTTTCTGAAGATTTGATTCCATACATAGTTAGTCAAAAAATATATCATGGTAAAAACATTCTGATGAGAATGATTGAGCCTGAAAGAGTGGTTATGTTTAGAGTTAACTGGATTGATGATAGTGGAGAAATTAGAGTAAATAGAGGATACAGAGTTGAAATGAACTCAGCAATAGGTCCATACAAAGGAGGTTTGAGATTCCATCCGACGGTTAACTTGAGTATATTAAAGTTTTTAGCATTTGAGCAAGTGTTCAAAAATAGCCTTACTACATTACCAATGGGAGGTGGTAAAGGTGGTTCTGATTTTGACCCTAAAAATAAATCTGATGGAGAGGTTATGAGATTTTGTCAAAGTTTTATGACTGAGCTTTATAGACATATTGGTCCAAATACTGATATTCCAGCTGGTGATATCGGAGTTGGAGGCAGAGAAATTGGTTATTTATTTGGTCAATATAAAAGGTTGAAAAATGAATTTACAGGTGTTTTAACAGGCAAAGGTGTATCATGGGGAGGTTCTTTAATAAGACCCGAGGCAACAGGATATGGAA
>CACCIQ010000048.1 GCA_902546095.1 uncultured Bacteroidota bacterium | reverse complement strand
CATAATCATTTGGTCCCTGGTTCGAGCCCAGGTGGGACCACCCTTAAACCCTCTAAGTCCTTGACTATGAGGGTTTTTGTTTTAAATGATTTAATTATCGAACCAATTATCGAACCAAAATATTTAATTTTGAAAGGGAATGATTAGAAAATACTCCTATTACATAGTTTTTGGACTTTCATTTTTAACATTCGGATTGGTTCAAGATTACATCAGACCAAATTATGAAGGAGGAAATGACCTAATAGTTTATTTTCTTGGAGTAATTCCTAACTTCCTTCCAGGTATTGGTCTACCTAGTTTGTTTTATGTAACTATTCCAGAGATTTTTAAACCTAATACATCTTTTTACAGAAATAGATTAAAGTGGTCAATAATCATTTCCATGATTGGTCTAATTGGAAATGAGTTCATAACAATCTATACACCCGGAAGAGGAGTTTTTGATTGGAATGACGTAATATGGACAATTATTGGGGGAATAGTTTTTTATTTTCTACATGTGACAATTCAAAACAATGGTCCTAAAAGAACCTGAACTAGGGTAAAGTCAAAAAATCATGATTTTTCGGTTGGTTCGAACTTCGAACTAGACTGGTTCGATAATCGAACCACCTTAAACACCTAACTATTTGATAATCAGTAGATATATAACCCTGATTCTGGGACAGGTGGGACCACCCTAAAACCCCTCTTCTTGAGGGGTACCATATTGGGTACCATTTCTTTTTATAAATAATCGATTATCAGTATTATAAATATGTGGTTTTAGTCCAAACCGGACTCTAATCCACTGAGTAGGTTAAACTTAATTCTGCAGTTTATTTAAATTTAATTTCCACAAAGACTACTTGTTTTAACACCAAGGTCTGTATAAGTTTTGTGAATGGTTTCTAGTAAAGAATATTCTGTGAATGAATCTGCTCCAAGTCGCCAAATCATGATTCCACTCAAATTTTGAGATGCCAATTTAACTTTATTAGCAATTGTTGGTCTACCATTGTAGTACTTATTCCCGACGTTATCTTTTTCAGAGTTAGAAACATCCGAAGCAACCATTGAACCATATGTAAATGATCTTACAGTGTTATTTGAAAAATCATAACCATAAAAAGGAACTCCTAAAGTAAGTTTCGAAGGATTAATTCCTACTTTGTTTTTCCAAAAATGTATACCTCTTTTTGCGTGGTTGTAAGAGCTATGTTGACCAGAAGATGGATTCGAAGGGCCACCAGTATAATCATAAACCATTAAGTTTATAAAATCCAACGCATTTAATGCTTCGTCAGTGATAAGTGAATATCTAGTTTCTGATGGATAAGCTGCTGTTATACCTTTTGATTGTGCTTTAAGTGCATCTCTAAGTTCAATCACAAAATCACTGTAACCAGTTGTAACATACTGCCACTCTAGATCAACATCTACTCCATCAAAACCATTATCTAGCACATATGAAACTATTTTTTCAATTAAAATTGGTCTATCCTGAGGACTTGCTAGAAAATTTTTCCATGTGTTTGCCACTTCATCTGATAACCAACCTCCGGCTATTGATATATAAATCTTGATATTTGAGTTCTGTGATCTAGCAGTATCCATTACATTTTTAAGTAAATCCCCAGAGTTTCCAGGCAGAACAATTGTTCCATCGGTTTGTGGATTAGCAAACGCAATATTTAGGTGTGTAAGCTTACAAAATTGAATTTTATCATACTCAGAAAAGCAGCAGGTTGAATAATATCCTACGACTCGGGCCTGATTAGAGAATAATTCACCATTTTCAATAACATCAATATCATCAACACTGCTACATGAAAGTACAAGAAAGGTCAAAGCAATGTATAATTGTTTTTTCATGAATTTAAAATATTATTCAATAAATTATAACTTTACGCAAATTAAGGAATAAACTATGAAAAAACTTATATTAATTTCAGGATTAATTTTAATGTTTTCCTGTCAAGAAAAATCCAAATTAGACCCTAATATCAATCCTTTTTTCCAGGATTGGACTACGCCATATGAAGTCCCCCCATTTATGGATATTAAGAACGAGGATTATATGCCCGCTTTTAAAAAGGGGATGGAAGAAAATCTTGCTGAGATTGAGGTTATTATTAAAAATACAGACGACCCAACCTTTGCTAATACAATTGAGGAGCTTGAAAGAACTGGAAAATTATTGAGCAAGGTTCAACGTGT
>CACCIQ010000047.1 GCA_902546095.1 uncultured Bacteroidota bacterium | reverse complement strand
AAATAAAAGCAAGAACTCAATTCAAATATTATCTAAACATAAAAAGGTACTTGAAATTTATGGTGTAAAAAGATTGAACTCAATTTTAAAAAATAAACCTATTATCAAGCCTGGAAAAAAAATTACTTTAAATTTAAATTATTCAATCAAATCAAAATTAGCTACTATTATTGGATATTTTTCAATTATTAGCTTGAATAATTCTACCAAGTTTAAAGCTTACATTCCAAAGATAAAACTTACACATCCTGAAATTTTAAATTAATGAACAAAGTAAAAATTTACGAAGCTGAAAATGAACCTGTACTTGGATATAAAAAGGGTTCAAAAGAAAGATTAAATGTTGAAAAAAGCTACAATGAAATGTTTAATTCAAAAGTTGATATTCCACTATACATTGGAAGTGAAGAAATATTAACTAATGATAGAAAAAATATTCTCCCACCTCACGACCACAAGAACATAGTTGGAACATATTCCCAGGCAAACGAAAATCATGTAAATGATGCAATAAAAAATTTACTTGAAAATAAAAAGTCTTGGTCCGAAACCCCGTGGGAAAAAAGATGTGAAATATTTTTAAAAGCAGCTGATCTAATTTCTAAAGACTATAGAGCTAAAATTACAGCTGGAACTATGATAGGTCAATCAAAAAATATATTTCAAGCTGAAATTGATGCAGCATGTGAATTTGTTGATTTTTTAAAATTTAATGTTTCATACCTAACTGAAATATATAATGAACAACCTATTGATGGCCCGGGAAAATCGAATCACCTTGAATATAGACCACTTGAGGGGTTTGTTTATTCAGTGACTCCATTTAATTTTACTGCTATAGGTGGTAATTTGTGTGCAAGTGCTGCATTAATGGGGAATGTTGTCTTATGGAAACCAAGCGATAATCAAGTACTTACTGCAAAAATAACCATGGATATTTTTAAAGAAGCTGGTCTTCCTGATGGAGTAATTAATTTGGTTACTGGAGACCCTGAAATGATAACTGATATTGCTCTTAAACATCCTGAATTTTCTGGACTACATTTCACTGGATCTACATCTGTTTTTAGAGATTTATGGAAAAAAATAGGAAACAATATAAATCTCTACAGAGATTATCCAAGAATAGTTGGAGAAACTGGTGGTAAAGATTTTATTTTTTGTCACCCGAGTGCAAATATTGATGCAACTTCCACAGCTATAATTAGAGGAGCATTTGAATATCAAGGTCAAAAGTGTTCTGCAGCATCAAGAATATATATCCCAAATTCAATTTCTAACAATTTAATTAAGAAGGTTGTTGATGAAACAAAAACCATTAAAATGGGCTCACCAATTGATTTTAATAATTTCATGACAGCAGTAATACACAAGGGTGCATTTGAAAGAATATCTAGCTACATAGATTATGCAAAGTCAAGTGATGAGTGTGAAATTCTCTTTGGAGGAAATTATGATGATTCAGTAGGATATTTTGTTGAACCAACAATTATATTAACTACCAACCACCAATTTAAAACAATGAAAGAAGAAATATTTGGTCCTGTAGTCACACTGTATGTATATGATGATAAAAATTGGGAAGAGATGCTAGACATTGTTGATAAAACGTCTGATTATGCTTTAACAGGTGCATTTATTTCTCAAGATGAAGAGAGTATTAAACTTGCACTTAATAAATTAAAATACAGTGCAGGTAATTTTTATGTTAATGATAAACCATCCGGAGCTGTTGTAGGTCAACAACCTTTTGGTGGGTGTAGGGCGTCAGGAACGGATGATAAAGCAGGTTCAAAGCTTAATTTATTGAGATGGGTTAGTCCTAGATTAGTGAGCAGGACACATAATCCTCCAACTAGCTATCCGTATGATTATATGGATTAGGTATGTAGAGTATTTTTTTTGTTTCGAAGAATTGTTCTGAAAAAAAAGATTTTAATTCAACTATTTGAAACTCAACAATGTTTTTCAATTCAGAATTTAAATTACCCCCTTTCAGACAAATTATTCCATTTTTAATTTTATTTTCACCTTTGTAATTTATTTTTCCTTTACATAATTTAATTAAGTTATCAGCAGAACTTACAGCCCTATTTAATATAAAATCATAACTATGATTTAAATCAACAATATCAATATTTTGAGCAGAAGCGTTATTAATACCAAGTTTTCTGATGATTTCATTTAAAACATTAATTTTTTTATTCTTTCTATCAATTAATTTAAATTTTGAATCAGGAAAAAAAATTGATAGTGGAATCCCCGGTAATCCACCTCCAGTTCCAAGGTCTAAT
>CACCIQ010000046.1 GCA_902546095.1 uncultured Bacteroidota bacterium | reverse complement strand
TTAAAAATTAACAAGATGAAAAAGGAAGACAACTTAGTGGTAAGATATTCTGATAAAGACTTAGGTAGTTTTAAAAAAATCATTGAAGAAAAAATTTCAAAAGCTCAAAGAGACTTAGAGCTTATTAGAAGTGCATATATGAATGATGGTAATAATGGAACGGAAGATACTTCTCCAACATTTAAAGCATTTGAAGAGGGATCACAAACAATGTCTAAGGAGGCAAATACACAGCTCGCAATAAGACAAGAAAAATTTATAAGAGATTTAAAAAATGCTCTGATAAGAATTGAAAATAAAACCTATGGAATTTGTAGAGTAACTGGCAAGTTAATATCAAAGAAAAGACTAAAGCTAGTTCCACACGCTACATTAAGCATTGAAGCAAAAAATAATATCTCTTAGATCTTACATATGAAAATCAATGATTTTCTTTTAAAAATGTGGAATGATTACTGTCAATTAAACCCACACATAAATCAAGTTTTAAATTTAATAAAGGCCAAAGAGCCTAATGAAATTATTAATGACCATATTGCATTAAGAACATTTAATCATAAAAAAATAAATCGACATATTCTCTCTGAGTATTTTTTAAAAAATGGATATAAAGCAGTAGAAGATTTAGTCTTCACAGAAAAAAAATTAAAGGCTACTTATTTTATTCACTCAGACCCTAGTTTACCAAGAATTTTTATTAGTGAGTTATTACTTGAAAATTTTTCTGATTCATTTTGTAATATAATTAATAAAAAAATCGATGAAATTGATATTAAATCAATTTCAGATGCTAATTTTTTAACATCTGGCATTCCATGGTCACCAATTGATTATAAAACCTATAAAAAAATACAAATAGAATCAGATTATGCATCTTGGGTTTTAGCATTGGGTTACATAGCAAATCATTTTACTGTAAGTGTAACAGATTGTTCTTATTTTAATGATTTAGCACAACTTAATTCTTATTTAAAAGATAATGGCTTTGAGATAAATTCCTCAGGTGGAGAAATCAAAGGGTCCAAAGATCAAGGCCTTGAACAATCTTCAATTATGTCAAAGGAAATAAAAGTGAAATTTTCTGACGGTATTCATAGCGTTCCAGGATGTTATTATGAATTTGCATACCGTTACAACAATTTTAATGGATTTATAACAAAATCTGCTAACCATATTTTTGAAAGCACAAATGAAAAATCAAAAGATTAGTCTTTATCGTTGTTTAGCCATCGTTGCTTTGATCTTATTTATTGATCAATTTTTGAAGATTTATATAAAACTAAACTTTCCACTTTCTATTTATGGGCAAGAAGCCATTTTTGATATTGGATGGTTTAAATTATTGTTTATTGAAAATAAGGGCATGGCATGGGGTGCTCAAATAAATGATTTTATACCTTTTTTAACAGAGAAATCTGGCAAATTATTTTTAACTCTTTTTAGAATTATTGCCATAGGTTTTATTTTTTACTGGTTAAAAAAAACTATTTCAGAAAATTCAAGTAAATTATTTAGTATATCATTATCTCTGATATTAGCTGGTGCGATTGGAAATGTTATTGATTCAGTTTTTTATGGATATATTTTTACTGAGAGTTACTTTCAAGTAGCTTCATTTGCTCCTGGAGAGGGTTATAGTTCTATTTTTTATGGAAATGTAGTAGATATGTTTCAATTTCCAATTGCAACATGGACATGGCCATCTTTTTTACCTTGGGTTGGGGGTGATGAATTTACTTTTTTTGAACCTGTTTTTAATATAGCAGACTCTGCCATATCTATAGGTATATTTATAATGCTGGTTTTTAATGGCTCTTTTTTCAAAGAAAATTGAAAATTTTTTCAGGGCTAACGCAATAATCTAATTTTATATCTTTTTCATCAATATTTGTAATAAGTAATTCTGGAGGAAAAAAAGACAAACCAATTTTAATAGTTTTTGAACCTAAATTTTCTAAAAATCTATCATAAAATCCTTTGCCATATCCTACCCTATTACCTTTACTGTCATAAGCTAATAAAGGAACAAATACAACATCAATTATATCGCTGTTGATTTGAATACCATTAATAGGTTCAGGTATCCCATATTCATTTTCTTTTAATATAACATCTTCATTCAATAAATAATTCTTTAATGAATAAGTTTTGAAATCTGACTTTGAGATTATAATATTTTTTTGTCTTCCATCTAATACATTTATGATGGGTTTTGTATCTACCTCATTTTTTTTATCAACTGAAAGATATATATGATAATTTTCATTACTCCAAATATTTAAATCCAAGCAATTATT
>CACCIQ010000045.1 GCA_902546095.1 uncultured Bacteroidota bacterium | reverse complement strand
GATCATTTGATATAAATGCGATTGAATATGTAGCAAGCTTATACACTGAGCATTCAGATGTTTTGGATAGAATGCCTATGAGTAGTTTAGCTAAAGAATTATTAAAAAGATCGGATGATTATGGAATTGATAATTTTCTTTTTATGATAGATGGTCAGGGTGATTTGGCCTCTAGTAGAAAAAGAATAAGATTAGAAGCAATTGAAAATCATAAAAGATGGATTGACTTTTCATTTGAAATAGGATGTAAAACTATGAGAGTCAATTTAAGAGGGGAGGATAATTTAGATAGATGGACAGAAAATTCAGTTAAATCGCTTTCTGTCCTGAGCAATTACAACAAGGATCTTAATGTTGTAGTTGAAAATCATGGAGATCTATCTTCAAATGGTAAGTACTTAGCAAATGTTATGAGTAAGGTAAATATTGATAATTGTGGAACTCTTCCTGATTTTGGTAACTTTTGTATCGATGGAAATCCTGGACTTTGTTTTAAATGGTACGATATTTATAAAGGAGTAAAAGAATTGATGCCGTATGCTCACGCAGTTAGCGCAAAATCTTATCATTTTGATGACAATGGAGATGAGACCAGCATAGATTATTATAAAATGCTTGATATTGTTAAAGATGCAGGTTACAAGGGTTACATTGGAATTGAATTTGAAGGAAATAGGATGAGTGAAGATGAAGGTATTATTGCTACAAAGAAATTACTCGAAAAATTAATTTAAATGAAAACAATAAAAGGTCCCGCAATTTTTTTGGCTCAGTTTTGTAGCGATGATAAACCTTTCAATAATCTGAAAGATATTGCGAAATGGGCAAAAAATCTTGGATATAAAGCTGTTCAAATACCAACATGGGATGCTAGAATTTTTGACTTAAAAAAAGCTGGTTCAAGTAAAGATTATTGTGATGAAGTAAAAGGAACTTTAAAAGATCAAGGTTTGGAAATAAGTGAGCTTTCAACACATTTACAAGGTCAATTAGTGGCAAGTCACCCCGCGTATGATTTAATGTTTGATGTATTTGCTCCAGAAAACCTTCATGGTAATGTTAAGGAAAGAACAAAATGGGCTGTTGATCAAATGATTAATGCGATCAACGCGAGTAATTTTTTAGGAATTTCTCCCATGGCTTCATTTTCAGGATCATTGCTATTCCATACTTTTTATCCATGGCCACAAAGACCATCGGGTTTAGTTGAAGAAGGATTTAAAGAATTAGCAAAAAGATGGAAACCTATATTAGATCATGCAGATAGTAAAGGTGTTGATATTTGTTATGAAATTCATCCAGGAGAGGACCTTCATGACGGAGTTACTTATGAAAGGTTTTTAAAAGCTACAAACAATCACTCAAGAGCAAAAATTCTGTATGATCCTAGCCATTTTGTACTACAACAATTAGATTACTTACAGTTTATTGATTTTTACAAAGATCACATTAAAATGTTTCATGTTAAGGATGCTGAGTTTAATCCAACAGGGAAAGCTGGCGTGTATGGTGGATATCTTGACTGGAAAGACAGACCTGGTAGATTTAGATCGCCAGGTGATGGTCAAGTTGACTTTAAGTCAATTTTTTCAAAATTAATTCAATATGGATTTGATGGATGGGCAGTTTTGGAATGGGAATGTTGTATAAAAAGCCCTGAACAGGGTGCAAAAGAAGGTTCTAAATTCATAACAGATCACATTATTGAAGTTACAGAAAAATCATTTGACGATTTTGCTGGCTCTGAAATAGATAAAGAACAAATCAAAAAAATCCTTGGATTGTGAGATTAAAAGATTTAATTTTTTTATTTATTCCTCTGTTAGTTACTTGTCAAGAAGCAAAAGATACCGAAATTTGGGGTCCTATCCCTGAGGAAGTGTATACAATCTCTGATTCTGCGCCTCCAACTGATGCCATCATTTTATTTGATGGATCTGATTTATCCAAATGGGAAGGAAGTTGGAGTGATAAAGAAAGTGAGTGGGATATAAATGATGATGGTTTTTTGGTTAATGATGGAACTGACGGTCGACTAATTCAAACAAAAGAAAATTTTGGTTCAGTGCAGTTACATGTTGAGTGGAAAACGAGCGAGTATACATCATTTACTAATCAAAAAAGATCTAATAGTGGAGTTTTTTTACAAGGCAGATATGAAATTCAAATTTTAGATAGCTATAAGTCACCAACTTATGTAAATGGACAAGCAGGTTCTGTCTACAAACAATATATTCCACTTGTTAATGCATCAAGAAAACCTGGTGAGTGGCAATCATACGATATAATTTTTGATGCTCCAAAATTTGATTCTGATGGAAATAAAATCAAATCAGGATATTTTACTGTTTTTCATAATGGGATACTTATTCATAACCATGTTGAAATATTAGGTACGACTGAAAATATTGGCCCCCCTAAAAATATTGCTCATGGCAATGGGCCAATTGCACTTCAAAGCCACTGTTGTTCACAAGTTTCATTTAGAAATATTTGGGTTAGAGAATTAAATTAGATTCTATAAATTTTTCTTTCTTAAATTTGTACATGCTTCATTCAATGACTGGATATGGGTCAAATTCATTTAAAGTACAAGATTTAGAAATTGATATTGAAGTTAAATCTTTAAACAGCAGATATTTTGATTCTAAAATTTCAATTCCTTCTGCATTATCCACTTATGA
>CACCIQ010000044.1 GCA_902546095.1 uncultured Bacteroidota bacterium | reverse complement strand
AATATATATTGAATCGTCAACATATCTAGATGTATACTGTATTTTGAAATTATCCCCCTTCTCTAGTCTGAAAAAATCAATGTTCCATGCGTATATCTCAGATAATTCATTTGTTAGAAGTGGGCTTAAGTTCAATTCTTGCATTGTTTCAGCTAAAGAACTTTTAATTGAACCCATAGCTTCAAATTCCTTTAATTTAATTTCTTTTTGTTTTTTTTCAGCCCAAAGCGAATCACCTAAGGATACTACTAAATAATCTATAGCGTTTGGTTGATAAATAAAAATTAAAGGTTGATTTAATGAATCTTTACTAGATAGAATTGTATATGGCCTGCCAACATTAATCTTTCTTATGTCAAAAACCTTTTTTGTTTCTTGTACTATATTATAGATTTTAGGGTAGAAAAGATTATTTTTCTCTAATATTAAGCCAAAGGAATCTCCTGATTCAATAGTATCTTTTTTCACATTAAAATTATTTAATGTAAAGCCAAACTCCTTTATTATCTTTTCTTTAACAACTTCGATTTTAGTTTCATTTTCTTTTTCACCACATGAAAATGTAAGAAGTACTATTATTAAGAAGATAAATCTATTCACTTACAATAATTTTAAATGGATTTGAAAGCCCTCTAAAAGACACTAAGTTAGCAACAATAGAACCAACTCTCAAATCAGCTTTTACTTTAATTGGTATTCTGTTCTCATCATTTGTAACCCATATTTTGATTCCTTCATTATCTTTAAAAACCCTACCAGACTCCATGTAAGGCCTAAGCCTCATGCACTCCACTAATCCAAATTTAGTCTTTACTTTATCCATACCTAGAAACATCATTTTAAAAGGGTAAATTTCTTGATCAAAGAAAATATCTACATAGATTAAATCATTTGGCTTTAGTGAAGAAATATCAAAATGTTTTCTTAGATAATAAAATGTTGATATAATGTCTTGTATCTCAGGATGTATCTCAAATTCCTTCTTAATATTTTTAATTTTATCATGAAAGTAAGCTGTATTAGTATTATAATCATATATCGTTTCAGCATTTCTTTCATATCCGCCCTCATAGATATCTCTTATTGATTTTAATGGTTGTACTTTTTCAAATGAAAAAAAAGTTTCATATGTATCGTCAACTTTAAAAAAAAGTCTAGCTAAGCCTGTTGTTCGTCCGATTGAAGTAGCTCTTAAAACCTTTTCATTATTGACAACATCCTCTCTTAGAGTTAAAGATGCATAACTCGCATTTAAGAAACCGTATTGTAATTTATATTCAAGCTTTTCCCCCGATTTAAAGGAATTGAAGCTTTTGATTTTATTAGGTGTTGATTGAGAGAACGAATAGTGTAAATTAAGAAAAAATATTATTGACAGTAAAAGTCTCATTTATACTACAAAATTAAAAAACTAGTTTTCATTTAAATACTCTTTAATTTTTTTTGCTTTGCTATTCCCAATTTCATTTGCAATTTCCAAAACAGTTAAACCTTTTATTCTAGTTATTGATTTGAATTTTCTTAATAATTTAAGTTTAGTTTTTTCTCCAATACCTGGAATCATATCAAACTTTGAGTTTAGAGAGTTTTTAGATCTCTTACTTTTGTGAAAAGTTAAACTAAATCTATGCGCTTCGTTTCTTAAATTTTGAATTACTTTAAGAGTCTCGGATTTTTTATTTAAGTATAAAGGAATTGAATCACCGGGATAATATAATTCCTCAAGTCTTTTAGCAATTCCAATAATTGGAATAGAGGTATATATATCCAATTTTTTTAAACTTTTTACTGCTGAACTAAGTTGACCTTTACCACCATCAATAATAATCAATTTTGGCAGAGGGTTTTTTTCTCTGATCATTCTGGAATATCGCCTGTATATTACCTCTTCCATTGATCCAAAATCATTTGGACCTTCAATGGTTTTAATAATAAATTTTCTATACATTTTTTTCATTGGTTTACCATCGATAAACACAACACACGCTGCAACTGAGTTTGTACCTTGAATATTAGAAACATCAAAACATTCAATATGATCAGGCTCTTCATTTAATTTTAAATCCAATTTCATCTGATTCATAATTCTATTTTTATGTCTCTCAGGATCTATAATTTGTAATTGTTTTAAACGTTCTATTCTATATATTTTACAATTTCTTACAGATAGATCCAACAACTTTTTATTATCACCAGCTTTTGGTACAATAAACTTTAAGTTTAATTGCTTGCTCAAATTGTAAGGCGCTATGATTAATTTAGATTTGGAATTAAACCTTTCTCTTATACTAACAATTACTAAACCAAGTATATCAATGTCATCTTCATCAAGCGCCTTTTTTATTTCCAGGTTTTGAAATCTAATTACTCTTCCGAATGCAATTTGAAGATAATTTATATATGCATTTTCTGAGTCTGATATTATACTAAAAACATCAACGTTATTAAGTTTTTGACTTACTACTGTTGATTTAGATTGGTAATTTTCAAGAATATCTATTTTTTCTTTTATATTTTGAGCTTTTTCAAAATGTAATTTTTTTGAAAAAATGTTCATTTGTACTCTCAGTAAATCTTTAACCTTTTTAAATTTTCCATTAAGTATTTCTCTGACTAATTGAATATTTTTATCATATTCTTTTTCTGAAAGTAAACTTTCACTTGCTTTTTTTGATCCGCTTTCATGAAATCCAATGATAATAGAGTGCTCATTTTTTTTAAAAATCTTTAGAAAAAGCTCTTTTGAGTTTTTTTGAATTTTTCTTTCGGAAAAATTGTAATTTCCATTCCTAATAGGGTAGAGTGTTCGAATAATATTTAAAAGGACATTAATTACCTTGATGTTTGTATAAGGACCATAATATTCAGAACCATCTTTAATTAATTTTCTTGTTAAAAAAACTCTTGGAAATCTTTCATTTTTTATACAA
>CACCIQ010000043.1 GCA_902546095.1 uncultured Bacteroidota bacterium | reverse complement strand
TTAGTATTGAAGGATATAAGGTTAAATTAGTTGAAATAGATGCAAACAAGGCAGAGAATATTGCAAATTCTTTGAGTAATGTTTTAGTCTTAAATATTGATGGGACTAGAGTTGATCTGCTTAGCGAAGAAAATTTGGAAGATATGGATGCTTTTATTGCCACGACAGGTGATTCTCAAAAGAATATTATGTCATGCTTAATGGCTAAATCTAAAAACATAGGTAGAACAATTGCCATTGTTGATAATACCGATTACTTTGAACTATCTGAATCTATTGGAGTAGATACATTAATCAATAAAAAATTGTTAGCTGCTAATGAAATTTTTAGATTTATTAGAAAAGGAAATATTTTAGAACTGAACAAATTAAATAATATGAATGCTGAGGTTCTTGAATTTCTAGTTAATAAAGATTCAAAGGTCAAGGGAAAAAAAATTAGAGATTTAGATTTTCCAAGGTCAGCAATAATTGGGGGTGTAATAAGAGATGGTGTCGGTAAAATTGCTCTTGGTGATTTTGTAATAAAAAAAGGTGATAGAATATTAGTCTGTGCACTTTACAACGCAATTGGTAAAGTAGAAAAGTTATTCCTATAATTATGTCACAACTCAACTATAGACTTATTTCTTACATTATTGGTTTATTGCTTTTATTTAATGCAACGGCAATTTTTTTAACATCTTTTGTAAGCTATTATTTCAGTGACGGTTTTTTTTCTGATGTGCTAAAATCGGGCATTATATGCTTCGCTTTAGGTTTGTTTATAATGTTTTTTTCGAAAAATCCCAAAAAGATTATAAATCGCCGCGATGGCTATTTAGTTGTGGTTATTGGTTGGTTAACAATGGTTTTTTCAGGAATGTTACCATACATATTTACTAATACAATTGATAATATACCTGATTTGATTTTTGAAACAATGTCAGGTTATACTACAACAGGTTCAAGTATAATAAGTGATATTGAAGCACTGCCTGAAAGCATTATTTTTTGGAGAAGCATGACCCATTGGCTCGGCGGAATGGGTATAATAGTTTTAGCAATTGCAATATTACCAATGCTTGGAATAGGAGGTATGCAATTATTTTCAGCTGAAGCACCTGGTAGTGGGATTAGTGGGGATAAAATTCATCCTAGAATTAGCAACACAGCAAAAAGATTGTGGTTTATTTACTTTGGCTTAACACTTTTAGAAACTCTTTTATTAAATATTGCAGGAATGAGTTTTTTCGATGCAATTAATCATTCCATGAGTAATATAGCAACTGGTGGTTTTTCCACAAAAAATGACAGTTTATCATTTTGGAATTCAATGCCTCAAATACAATATATAATCATTTTATTTATGATTCTTGCTGGAACAAATTTTTTATTAATATATCTTTCATTGATCGGAAAGTTTAAAAAGTTATTTTACAATACTGAATTCATCTGGTTTTTAGGTTTAATTGCATCTTTTGTTTTAATAACTACAGTCATTCTTAACTCTAATGTAGACTTAGATTCAACTAATTTTAGTCACCCTCAAGTTCTAGGTAAGTTAGAGGCAAGTTTTAGACATGCTCTTTTTCAAGTTGTTGCAATTATCACAACAACTGGCTTTGTAACGGGTGATTTTGCAGCTTGGACACCATTTTTGACAATGTTGTTTTTTGGACTTATGTTTATTGGTGCTTCATCAGGATCTACATCTGGTGGAATCAAGATTTCAAGACATCTAATCCTTATTAAAAATGGTTTTCTTGAGTTCAAAAGATCGTTACATCCAAACGCAATTTTGCCACTTAGATATAATCATTCAGTCGTAAAAAAGGAAGTTGTAGTAAATATTTTAGCATTTTTCATGTTATACCTAATATTATTTATTGTAGGTGCAGGTGTGTTAAGTACTCAAGGCTTAGATTTTATATCATCAATAGGCGGATCAGCTGCATCATTAGGTAATGTTGGCCCAGCACTTGGGTCAATTGGTCCAGCTTTTAATTTTGAAAGTATAACTGGATTTTCCAAAATTTGGTGTGCATTTTTAATGTTAGTTGGCAGGTTAGAGCTATTTACATTTTTAATAATATTTACGCCATATTTCTGGAAAAATATTTAATGTAATAAATCTTTAATTCTATTTACTGCTGTTATTATGTTTTCTTTTGAAGCTGCATAACTAATTCTGATATTTTTCGGAGAACCAAATGCATCACCTGTAACAGTAGCTACATGAGCTTTTTCTAAAACAAGCATAGCAAAATCTGAAGCATTTTTGATTGTAACATCACCAATTGTTTTTCCAAAATAATATGATATATCAGGGAAAATATAAAATGCACCATCCGGATTATTTAACTGAAAACCTTTTATTTCACTTAATAGTTTAATTATTAGATTCTTTCTTTGTTCAAACTCTTTAACCATATACTTAATTTTTTCAGGTGACTCAGTAATTGCTTCAATTGTCGCCCTTTGAGCAATACAATTAGCCCCACTGGTTACTTGACCTTGCAATTTTGTGCATGCCTTTGCGATCCAGATAGGTGCACCCAAATATCCAATTCTCCATCCAGTCATAGCAAATGCTTTAGCGATTCCATTAACCGTTATAGTTCTATCATACATTCCTTCAATACTAGCAAAACTTACATGCCCGGTTCCATAATTAATGTGTTCATATATTTCATCTGAAAGAACAAATACGTTGGGATATTTTTTCACTACACTTGCTATTTCATATAATTCCTTCTTATTATAAATACTTCCACTTGGATTATTTGGGGAATTAATAATTATCATTTTTGTTTTTTCAGAAATTGCATCATCAATTTGTTTTGCACTTACTTTAAAATCATTCGAGATATCACTTTTTAAAATTTTTGGAATACCATCAGCCATTAAAACAATAGCTGAGTAACTTACCCAAAATGGAGCTAATAATATAACTTCCTCACCTGGTTTTATCAATGCCTGAACTACATTAGCAATTGACTGTTTTGCACCAGTTGAGACAACAATTTGATTTGGATTATAAATTATTTTGTTATCTCTATGAAATTTTTTACAAATAGCTTCTTTAAGTTCTAAATATCCATCAACGGGTGTATATGAATTATAATTTTGATTGATAGCATCAATTGCTGAATTTTTAATGAAATCTGGGGTATTAAAATCAGGTTCTCCCAAACTTAACCCAATTATATCAATTCCGCTATTCTTTAATTCTCTAGCTTTAGCTGCCATAG
>CACCIQ010000042.1 GCA_902546095.1 uncultured Bacteroidota bacterium | reverse complement strand
TTCAAAAATTGAAGTCTTAGGGGATTCATTTAAAGTAAGTGAAGGTCCTTTGTGGGATTCTGAAAATAATCAATTGATATTTAGTGATGTTAGACAAAATAAAATTTTTACATGGTCCGAATTGAACGGTATCAATGAATACATAATGCCAAGTGGATCTACTGGATATGCTCCTTCGTTTAAAATGGGGGGTATAGGTTCTAATGGATTAGCATTCGACAAAAATGGTGATATAATTTTATGTCAACATGGAGATAGACGAGTTGCCAGTATTTCAAAATCTGCAACAGTAAATCCAGATTTCAAAACAATCGTAGATAACTACAATGGTAAAAGATTTAATAGCCCAAATGATCTATCGATAAGCTCGGAAGGTGACATATATTTCACAGACCCACCCTATGGTTTTTATTATAACCAAAAAACATTTGATGATAAATTTAGAGAGTTAGATTTTAATGGTGTTTTTAAACAATCAAAAGATGGATCATTGCATTTAATAACAAAAGAAATGTCTTTGCCTAATGGTATTGCATTATCTAATGATGAGAAATTTGTTTATGTAAATAACTGCGGAACTGAAGATCCAAAAATTATGAAATTTAATACTTCAACTTTTGATGGAAAACTTTTTTTTGATGGAAAAGAATTAAGCAAAAAATATAAAGGGTGTTTTGATGGATTAAAAGTACACAGCTCTGGAAATATCTTCACTACTGGTCCTAACGGAATTTTAATTATATCACCAAAAGGAGTGCTTATTGCTACAATAAACTATGGAAAACCAATTACAAATTGCAACTTTGATACAAATGAAGAATACTTATATGTAACTGGTTTTGACGATATTTCCAGAATAAAACTCAAATAAATTTTTATACATTAGCTATATATGAAAAAATTTAAAAATATCTTTTTAGTTACATTACTAATTGATCTTCTTACTGCAATTACATTAGTTTTATTTCTATTCAATCCTGAAATGATGGAAGAGGCAGTATACAGTCAATTTGAAGGAATTAATCAGGCTGGGAAAGATGCTCTTTATTTAATTCACATCGTTTTTGCATGTATAATCATTTCAATGATTATTGCCACAGCTGTTGCAATTAAAATTAAAATAAAAGAATCAGCGCAGACAGCTGCATTAATTTTATTTATTATTCATATTGGCTGGATATTACCAGACATTTTGAATTTTGTTTCTGGTAATGCACATCCTCCAATATTCATCATGGTCTTAAGTGCTATTCCAATTTTAGCTCTAGGTTATGCTTGGAAAAATGGAGAAGTCTAAATAATACTTTCAATAAACCAAAAAAGACCTGTACATCCTATTAAAATTGATGCAGGAATTTTAAGCTGGTTTTTATATTTAGTTTTTAGATAAATTAAACGAACTAATATAAATGCTGCTAACAAAACTGCAAATTGTCCAAATTCAACACCTACATTAAATGCTAATAGCAATGAAATAAAATTGTCCTTAGGCAAACCATATTCAGTGAGTAATGTTGCGAATCCAAGACCATGTAATAGTCCAAAACTAAAGACAACAAATGGGCGCCATTTTGTTGTCTTTTTAAAAAAAGTATTTTCAAAAGCCACCCAAACAATTGATAAAAAGATCAGTGGCTCAACTACAGACAACTGAAGCTTAACAAAACCAAGTGCAGCAAGAGCAAGTGTTATACTATGTGCAAAAGTAAATGCAGTTACTTGTAATATTAGAGACCGTAATTTTAAAGTAGAAAAAAACAATCCCAGTACAAAAAGTATATGATCTAGCCCTTGGGGTATGATATGCTCGAAACCTGCTTTTATAAATATGTACATCTTCTTAGACCAAGACATAGCTGAAAGTCTTCTAATTCTTTGCCTTTTGAGTGCTGCTGAATATTCAGCGGCTATCGTCTCATTTTCAAAATTCAGCTGTCCACGCTCTATCTCAGAAATAACAAGTTTTTCAGGGTTATGAGAGTTTGCAGTAAAACTTATAAAAAATAATCCTAAAAAGAGTATTTGCTTCAATATACTAATAGATAGATGTTACTAATCTGATGACCCGTCCAAACCTCTAACTTTTAATAAAGGCTCAATGATTGGCTTACGACCTCTAAAGTTTACATATAAATCCATAGCTTCTTCGGTAGATCCTTTTTCGTAAATATTTTTTCTAAGACTAGCAGAAAGCTCAGGATCAAAAACATCACCCGCTTCTTTGAAGGCCTCGAAAGCATCCGAATCAAGAACAGCTGCATGAACATAACTGTAGTACCCTGATGAATATCCGCCTGAAAAAATATGAGCAAAATATGTACTTCTATATCTAGGGGCTATTTCATCAATTAAACCTATATTGTTCATGGAATTATTTTCAAAATTATTTGAGATGTTTTTAGCATCTTCTACAGATAAAGTATGCCAATCCATATCTAGTAGAGAGGCCGCAAGGTATTCTGTATTAATAAATCCTTGATTAAATTTTCCAGCTTTTAGTAGCTTCTCAATTAATTCGTCAGGAATTGTTTCTCCTGTTTCATAATGGGTAGCAAATGATTTTAAAACTTCAGGTTCACTCACCCAATGCTCTAACAATTGTGATGGTAGCTCAATAAAGTCTCTAGGTCCTGATGTGCCTGCCATACTTCCATAAGTAACATCCGTTAAAATTCCATGCATGGCATGGCCAAATTCATGAAATAAAGTAACAGCATTTTCAAAACTTAATAGTGATGGGTTATCTCCAACAGGTGCTGGAAAGTTACATACGTTTACAACTATTGGTCGTTCTCTTCCATCTAAATTTGATTGACCTTTAAAGCTACTCATCCATGCTCCGCCTCTTTTATTAGATCGAGTAAAGTAATCTCCAATGAATATGGCCAAATGACTTCCATCTTTATCAGTCACTTCCCAAATGCGAGCATCGGGATGATAAGAATCAATATCAAAAATCTCTTTAAAGTTTAAACCCCACAGCTTATTAGTTGTGTTAAAAACACCTTGAATTACATTGTCTAATGACAAATATGGTCTTATAGCTGCTTCATCAAAATCATACTTATCCTTTCTAACTTTTTCAGAATAATGCCACCAATCCCAAGCAGCTATTTTAAAATCTTTACCCTCTGAGTCAGCAACAGCTTGCATATCTGCAACCTCAGCTTTAGCTCTTTTTAATGCAGGTTTCCAAAGCTGAATTAATAAATCGTAAACTTCATCAGGAGTCTTAAGCATATTCTCTTCTAAAATAAAGTCTGCATGAGTTTTATATTCCATAATATTCGCCCTTTCTGCTCTTAGTTTAGCCATTTGGGCGGCAATATCATTGTTATCA
>CACCIQ010000041.1 GCA_902546095.1 uncultured Bacteroidota bacterium | reverse complement strand
ATCATTAATTGCATTATTTTCCATAATCTGCTTTGTTAATTTAAATGAAAATAAAGTTGATTATGATGCAATTAGATCATTACATAAAGAGAATATCGAAAAAAGTCCATTTAAAAACACAAAAAATCTATCTAAATCAAAACGGAAAGAATTACAACTTCCTCCTAACCCTTACAATGAAAGATTGTGGGAATTGACAATGGATCCAGTTTTAGGTCGTCCAAGAACTGAAAACTTATTCCAAATACAAGATGAATTATATCAAAAATCCCTTTATCCAATTGAGGGAGTTCCAGGCGAAAATCCAGACATGGCGTGGGTACCAAGAGGACCATCAAACATCGCTGGAAGAACAAATGGGATGATGTTTGATCCAAATGATTCAACCAATAAAAGAGTATTTGCTGGGGGTGTGAGTGGTGGTATCTTTGTAAATGATGACATAACAGATGTAAATTCTGAGTGGAAAATGATCAAAGGTGTTCCTAGAAACTTACCTATTTCTGAGTTAGCATACGATCCAAATAATCCAAAGATTTTTTATGCAGGTACTGGCGAGTCGTTCACTAGTGGTGATGCAATTGGAAATGGTTTGTGGAGATCAACAGACGGTGGAAATACTTGGGAAAACATTTTTGGTGGAAGGTCAGATTCTGAGCAAGTTTTTAAAAACGAAAAAGTCGAAATAGAAATTCTAACTGAAACTAATTCTGATCCAATGTATTTTCGTCAAGCATCCTTTGGACCAAATTTGCCTGGTCCACCATTAAATTACCTTCAAAACGATATTGTCATAGCCAACCCTATCGATGGCTGCTCAACTCTGTCTAATTCTGAACAAATAAACGGTAAAATAGTTTTAATACAAGATGGATCAGTTAACGGAAATACAAACTGTGATTACTTTAAAAAAGTAACAGAAGGTCAAACTGCTGGAGCAAAAGCTGTAATAGTATACAATAAAGACGATGGTTCTACAAATTGGACTGATGATTTAATTACAATGAATCCAAGTAACAATGATGCATCAACCATTACCATTTCTTCTTTATTCATTAAAGCTGCAGATGGTGAAAAACTCAAAGAGTTCATAGTAAATAAAAAAACGACAATAAAAATTGTTAAACAGACTAATTTATTGGTATCTGGTGTAACCATTGTTCCAGGAATGTTTTTTATTAATGATGTAGTTGTAAGAAATAATAATGGTATTTCTGAAATATATGTTGCTGCTGGGTCAAGAAAATGGGACAGAGTATTAGGAACAAGAAGTGACAGTCAAAATACTATTTTGGGATCTGGTCATGATGGTATTTACAAATCAGTTGATGGAATAAATTGGCAAAAAATTGAATTATATCATCCCATGGATGAAGATAATTCTGCTTACAATGCTACAGTTGTACCAATGGACCTTGAACTTGACAAAGATAATAGGCTGTGGGCTTCATCAACAATCAGTCCTAGGTACGGTATGGTAGGAGGCCAATGGGGTGATGATCCTCCTAAAGGAGGTGGTAAATTATATAGATTAAATGAAGAAGGAAATTCAGCAACTTTTATCCGTGGCATAACAGTTGAAAGAAATACTAGTACAGGAACTGTAACATACTCGGGCAGAAGAACAGAAATGTCCTTCACTGCTGATAATCAATTAATTGTTCTTTGTGTAGCCCCTGAATTATATGAAGGTTACTATAGAGTTGTCCCAAGATTATATAGAGGATCAATTCAAGATTGGATACAAGGAACACAAAAAGAATTACCTAAACCAAATGATGCTGATACAGGCATCGAAGTTTATGATTTTGCAAGAGGGCAAGGATATTACAGTGTTTCATTGGCTGCTCACCCTACAAATAAGGATAGAGCTTACGTAGGTGGAATAAATTTATTTAGTTCAAACCAAGCTGGCGATGATTGGGGACAATTAACTCACCAAAGAGGCAGATATGCTCAATACATACATGCTGATCAGCATTCTGTTATTTTTAGTAATAATAATGATCAATTGATGTTAGTAGGAAATGATGGAGGTATTGGTTATTCCTATGATGGTGGTAATATCGAACCAAGAAACAATATGTTTCATACAGCCCAATATTACACTGTAGCTGTTGCCCCAGTAGGAATGTTTGATAATTACGCTACTAAAGTTTATGGATATGATCCTCTTCAAGGATCTTGGGATCACAATGCTAATGGTGGTAATGGAGCAAACGTACAAAAAATGGAAACAATAATTAATGGTCATGCTGATGTTTTCGCTGGTGGTATGCAAGATAATGGAACATCTATCCAGGCGGATAATGAAAATGGATTCTCATTAGGAAATGATTTTAGTGGAGGTGATGGTGCTGCTACTATGTTTTCTCAAAACCCTGATAATAAATATGTTGTATATAATTACGTTTATAATAATGCTGTTAGTGTTCTCAATATGAATAATCCATCCAATGATAGAAGCTATTGGTGGAGAATATCATCTAATGATAACAATGAGGGAGATTTTATAAATAAAGGTGCTCTTGATTCAAATCTTGGTATAATTTATATGTCTGCCGATGCAGGAAAAGTTAGAGCATATCATAATTGGGATGATTTTGCACCTGGTTCTCAAGGGACAACAAAAGATTCTTATTTAATAGAAAATTTGGGCTCTAGGGTTACTTCAATGAATGTTTCTCCATTTCAAACTCAAAGTTCAACATTATATGTTGGGAATGAAGTAGGTCAGCTATGGAAAGTTACAAATGCTCAAAATCCTAATAACCAAACTAAAGAGCAAATAAATGGTGATGAATTTTATGGAAGTATTTCTGACATAGAGTTTGGAGTTGATGAAAATCATATTTTTATTACGTTTTATAATTATGGGGTTGAAAGTATTTTCTATACAAGCGATGGAGGCGAAACGTGGGATAAGAAAGAAGGTAATCTACCCGACTTACCTGTTTATAATATTTTACAGAGTCCACTTGATAGTGATGAAGTAATAATAGGTACTGAACTTGGTGTTTGGTTCACAAATAATTTTAGCTCTGATAATCCAAGCTGGGCTCAAGCAAATGCAGGTATGAAAGACTTGAGAGTCACAGATATGGATCTTAGAAAAGGTGATAATAAAGTATTTATATCTACGTATGGTTTAGGTATTTTTTCTGGTACATTTCAAAACAGTGAACCAACATTCACTATTAATTCAAATACTGATACTATTGAAATTTTAACAGGTGATGCAAAAAGTTTTGAAGTAGATTATAGAGTTTACAATAATTTTAATGAAGAAGTTATATTTTCAATTGATGGCCTTCCTGACAATACTGTTGTAAATTATAATCCAGGCAAAAAGTTTGTCATTAACGCTGATGGAAAACTTACTGTTGATTTAGAAATTGATGAAGATGCTGACATAGGATCATACAATTTGAAATTGAAAGCTGTATCTACAAGTAAATCTAGG
>CACCIQ010000040.1 GCA_902546095.1 uncultured Bacteroidota bacterium | reverse complement strand
ATGCTTTATCAACTTCACTTTCTGATACTAAAATAGTAAACTCATTAGACGTAGAAATCACTTGATTTATATTAATTCCTTCCCAAGATAATTTTTGAAACACATAGTAATAGATTCCTGGTACTGATACATTTTCTTGAGGTAATTTAAATGAAATTGCTGAAAGTTGCTCAGTCTTATTAATGCAAAATTCATTAACTAATTCGTTTTCAACCAACTCACATAAATTTTTACTAACTACTATATTACACTCGTCAATCCCTCTTGATGAGGTATAAAAATCATTCTTACTTTCATATATATTTTTTAAAATATTTGACTGACTATTAAGTATAGTATCCGAAACTTTAAAATTATAGTCAACCAGATTAGATCTTACAGAAACTTCTTCTATTTTTTTTATAACTCTTTTAATTTTTTGAGTGTGTTGAAATTCAAGATTTAGAGATAACCTATTTAAAGCCATAACTATTGCTCCATTGTTAACATTTTTACGTAACATTTCTTCAATTTCAGGCTTTATTTTTCTTGAAAGTGATGTGAAATTAATTATACCATCAGACAATGCAGAGCTTAAAAAATGGTTTTGATTTAATATATTCACTAACAGCTTGAGATATTGTTTTCAAACTAGTATTGTTTTAAATTAAACAAATAATTACAAAAATAACATTTTAATATAAACAGAAGTTCATTTGTAAATTGACTATTTTTGGTAGGAATAGTGGAAAGTAAAAAAAGATATACCATTACGTCTGCATTGCCATATACAAATGGACGTTTACATATTGGACATTTAGCTGGAGCATATATACCAGCTGATATCTATGCAAGGTTCAAAAGAATCACTGATAATGATGTAGCTTACATTTGTGGAAGTGATGAACATGGTGTTGCAATTTCTATTAGAGCAAAAAAAGAAAATAAAACCCCAAAAGAAATTATTGATAAATATCATGCATTAATAAAAAAAAGCTTTGATGATTTTGGTATTTCTTTCGACAATTATTCAAGAACATCCTCCAAAATCCATCATGAAACAGCATCTGAATTTTTTAAATTTCTTAATAAAAAAAATTGTTTTGAAATTAAAAAATCCAAACAATTGTATGACCCAGTAGAAAATCAATTTTTGGCAGATAGATTTGTTGAGGGGGAATGCCCTCATTGTGGATTTGAACATGCTTACGGCGATCAATGTGAAAATTGTGGAAGCTCATTAAGCCCTGAACAATTAATTAATCCTATTTCAAAAATAAGTGGAGCAAAACCAGAAGAAAAAGAAACTACACATTGGTACTTACCATTAGGAGAATATGAAAATTTTATAAAGAACTGGTTTCTTAAGGATAAAAAAGATTCTGCAAAATCAAATGTATATGGGCAAGTTAAATCATGGATTGATCAAGGATTGGAATCTAGAGCTATTACTCGCGATTTGGACTGGGGGATACCAGTACCTCATAAAGATGGTGATGGCAAAGTTCTTTATGTTTGGTTTGATGCACCCATAGGTTACATCTCATCTACAAAAGAATGGGCTAAAAATGAGAATAAAGATTGGGAATTGTACTGGAAAGATAAGAATACTAAGCTCATTCACTTTATTGGAAAGGATAATATAGTCTTTCACTGTATTATATTTCCAATAATACTTAAAGCACATGGTGAATACATTTTACCTGAAAATATACCTGCAAATGAATTTCTCAATTTAGAAGGAAAAAAATTTTCTACCTCTAAAAATTGGGCAATATGGATTGATGAGTTCTTAAAAGATTTCCCTGACATGCAAGATTCACTTAGATATACATTAACAGTAAATGCGCCTGAAACCAAAGACAATGATTTTACTTGGAAGGATTTTCAAGCAAGGAACAATAATGAGTTAGTAGCAATTTTTGGAAATTTCATAAATCGAGTCTTTGTCCTAACTCACAAATATTATGATGGCTTTGTTCCAGATTCTGGAGATTTAGATACTGGTGATAAAGAACTACTAAAAAAAGCTTATGAAATGCCGCAATTAATTTCAGATGCATTAGATAATTATAAATTTAGGCAAGCAATAAATCTTTTAATTGACTTGTCCAGACTTGGTAATAAATATTTAGCTGACGAAGAGCCTTGGAAGTTATATAAATCGGGCAATGTTGAAAAAGTAAAAAAAATTATGTTTGTTGCACTTCAATTATGTGGATTACTATCAGTTTTATCAGAGCCCTTTTTGCCCAATGCATCAAAAAAAATCAGACAAATTCTTAACATAAAAGAAAAAAAGTGGACTGAACTAACAATCAGCAATCCAATTCTAAAAGAAAAAAAGCAAATAAATAAACCAGCTTTAATTTTTAGAAAAATAGAAGATGAAGAAATTAAAAATCAAATAAGTAAACTGAATGGTTAAAAATTAATCATCAATTTCTTTTGATATTATATTAATTTGAAATATTAAACCATTATACGATTCTACTAGATTTTTTAAATCAATTTTATATTCGTCTAAATTTTCTTGATTCAATAAATAAGAATCAATTTTCTGCAAATAGGTATTCACAACTCTAATCCTTCCGATTATTGGTGAAGTTTTATATTTTCCAGGTATTGTTTCTTTTTTTATTTTGTCAAGATCTGTACTAAGTAACTTAATTTTAGATTTGTGATTGATTTTTTTTTCAAATAAATCATTAAACTTTTCTGTAAAGCTTATCATATTCGACCAGGTTTCTATTTTGGAATTATCATTCACATTAAGCCTAGTAATTTCAGGTACATCAATAAAAAAAGAATTAATTGATGAAGGAATATTAACTTTGCTTTTGACCTCCTTTTCATTGATCTGAGAGCAAGAAAAAATAAATATTATTAAGATTGAAACACTTCTCAATTGAACATTTTTAATAAAAACATAATTGTTAAAGACTTATATAGTCTACTACTCTGTTTTAAAAGAATATATAAGCGAAAAACTGCTATTAGTACCATCACTAGTTTTAATTCTCCAATAATAAGTTGAGTCACCATCAAGTGCTACATCAGCTGTTTTAGCAGATAAATTTGTTAGATCACTTGATGGAGTTTGTTTACCATCAGTCTTATCTACATATAAAGTGTATTTTAATTCATCGCCTTGATCTGGATCAGCCCCTTCCCACGTGAATGTTATTTTACCATCAGAGGATCGTGAAACAGTTGAACCTGAGTTTGGAGTTTTTAAATCAGCTGGAAATGGTGCATAATTTTTAATTCCCTCACCAGCCAAATAAAACTTCCATGATGAACTTGTACCAGTTTGAGTAGTTGAAGTATTTTTAGATATTACTTTCCAAGAATATGGTTGACCTTTTTCGAGGTCAACGGTTGTATTGATAGTAGTTAATCCAGTCTTATTAACCACTGATGATGTATTTAGATTAGTGATTTGTAAATCATAAGTACTTGTATTTGATGATGCCTCCCAAGAAAAATCAACATTGCTTTTTGAATCAGATATACTTGTCCCTGTCTCACAAACTTTTCCATTTGCAGGAGCGGTCAGAGTCACCGATCCTGGTGGTTGCGGCGGCGGTGGGTCTACTCCACCTCCATCTCCACCTCCATCACTTCCAGAACATGATGCAATAA
>CACCIQ010000039.1 GCA_902546095.1 uncultured Bacteroidota bacterium | reverse complement strand
ATTTCAGATTTTATAAATTCAGAAATTTCAGTCAAAGTTGATTTTTCAATCTCATTTCTAAAAGGAATTATAACTTTATTTAATGGCTGCCTGACTTTTATTTTTTCTCTTTTTCTTAGAGATAATCCTAGAGAACAAATTTCTTGAGATTTTCTAATTTTTTGTTCTAGTTCTTCATTAACAAGTTCCTCGTGATAGTTTGGAAAAGTTGTTAAATGAACAGAATCATTATTCATATTTAAATCTTGAAAAAGATTGTCCATATAAAATGGACTTATAGGCGATGATAAAATAGCAACTTTCTTTAAACATTCACTTAAGGTTTGAAATGCTGCAATTTTATCTTCATTATATTCCCCCTTCCAAAATCTTCTTCTTGAAAGTCTAACGTACCAGTTACTAAGATTATCCTGAACAAAGGATGAGATTGATCTTGCAGCTTTTGTAGGCTCATAATTCTCATAAGCATCACTTACATCTCTAACCAATGAATTAAGTTCAGAAATTATCCATCTATCAAGCTCAGATCTATCTTTGTAATCAATATTTTTTTCATTGTCTTTAAATCCATCAATATTTGCATACAAACTATAAAACGAATAAATATTGTGAAGTGTACCAAAAAACTTTCTTCGAACTTCTTCAATTCCACTTATATCAAATTTTAGATTATCCCAAGGATTTGAATTAGAAATCATATACCATCTAGTGGCATCGGGGCCATATTTATCTAATGTTTCAAATGGGTCTACTGCATTACCTAATCGTTTTGACATTTTCTGTCCATTTTTGTCAAGGACCAGCCCATTTGAAATAACATTTTTATAGGAATTTGAACCAAAAACAAGCGTGCTAATTACATGTAATGTGTAAAACCATCCTCTAGTTTGATCTACGCCTTCTGCAATGTAATCAGCAGGAAAAAATTTATTATCATCGATAAAACTTTTATTTTCAAATGGATAATGCCATTGAGCATAAGGCATTGAACCAGAATCAAACCAAACATCAATTAAGTCAGATTCTCTGTACATTTTATTATTGGATGAAGAGGTAAGAACTATTTCATCAATGGTGTGTTTATGTAAATCAATTTTATCATAGTTTTCATCACTCATATTACCAAGCTCAAAATCTTCAAATGGATTTTTTTTCATATTACCAGATGAAACGGAATGATTAATTTCTTCAATTAATTGTTTAACTGATCCTATCACTTTTTTTTCTGAACCATCTTCAGATACCCAAATTGGTAGTGGTATACCCCAAAATCTGGATCTAGACAAATTCCAATCATTAGCATTATTCAGCCAATTCCCGAACCTTCCATCCCCAGTTGACTTAGGCTTCCAATTAATTTTATTATTTAGGGCAATTAACTCTTCTCTTTTTTCGGTTACTTTAATAAACCAAGAATTTAGAGGATAATAAAGAATTGGTTTATCAGTTCTCCAGCAATTTGGATAACTATGAGTATACTTTTCAACTCTAAAGGCTTTATTTTCCTCTTTTAATTTGATTGCGATTTCAACATCAACTGAACGTTCTGGTGCTTTACCCTTTTCGTAATACTCATTTTTGACAAATTTTCCACCCAAAAATCCTAATTCTTTCACAAATTTTCCCTGCAGGTCAACCAATGGAACAAGATCCCCATTTTTGTTCTTAATTAACATTGGAGGAACCTCTGGTTTAGCATTTTTTGCTGCAATAGCATCATCAGCACCAAATGTTGGTGCTGTATGTACAATTCCAGTTCCATCCTCAGTAGTTACAAAGTCACCTGAAATCAATCTAAATGCATTTTCTGGACTATCATTTGGAAGAGGAGAATCATCCCAAATTTGATGATATTTCATTCCAACAATATCTTTACCTAAAAATGTTTCCACAACTATATATGGAATTTCTTTATCATTGTTAAAAATCAATTCATCTTGGTTTGAGACTTCTTTAAAGTTTGTTTTAAAAACTTTAGTAATTAATTCTTTTGCTAATACAACGTTTATTGGTTGATGCGTATATAAATTATATGTCTTAATTAAACAATATTCGATTTTTTCTCCAACTGTTAATGCTGTATTTGACGGCAATGTCCATGGGGTTGTAGTCCAAGCAAGAATATAAATTTTGGAGTATTTTTTTAAAAAATTAGGGATTGATTCATCTAAACATTCAAATTGAGCTGTTACAGTTGTATCTGTAATATCTTGATATGTTCCTGGTTGATTTAGTTCATGTGAACTTAACCCCGTTCCAGCTTTAGGAGAGTATGGTTGAACACTATAACCCTTGTAAATTAATTTTTTATCATGCAGGTTTTTTAAAAGCCACCATACACTCTCAATATATTTTGACTTGTAAGTGATATATGGATTTTCCATGTCTACCCAATAGCCAATTCTTTCTGTAAGATTATTCCATACATCAGTGTATTTCATCACAGCTTTTTTACATGCTTCATTGTAATCCTCAATACTAATTTTAGACCCAATATCCTCTTTAGAAATATTTAATTCTTTCTCTACACCAAGCTCAATGGGAAGTCCGTGAGTATCCCAACCAGCTTTTCTATTAACTTTAAAGCCTTTTAATGTTTTGTATCTACAAAAAATATCTTTAATTGCCCTAGCCATTACATGGTGAATCCCTGGCATTCCATTGGCAGAGGGAGGCCCTTCATAAAAAATGAATTCTTTTTTATCTCTACTGGAAATACTCTTTTCAAATGTTTTGTCAACTTTCCAAAAAGAGGAAATATGGTCAGAAACCTTAATTAGATCTAATGTTTTATATTCTTTAAATGACATAAAAAATCAAAAAACGAAAGTAATTAATTTTAATGTAATTTATGGATAATAAACAGGACTTAATTGAAAATAGCTACCAAGTTTAAGGATCTTCCTGGGGATGAAATTCCAGATGCAAATTCTCTGTAATGAATATCAAAAATATTGTCTAGAATTATCTTAAAATCAATTGGTCTTTTTAAAAGGTTTGTCTTAAATAAGCTTGATAATTGAAAAACACCCCACGACGGCATACCTAAATACTGAATATTTCCATTTGAGTCTATTATCATTGGTGTTTCATCCAGACCGTCCTCTCCTCCGATACTGTATGTAGATGGGTCTTTTGAACTAGAAAACCTGTAAGATAATTGATACTGGGATTTTTCATTTATTATTTTAAACTTAATATTACCAAATAGAGGAGGAATTGAAGGCATTGGTAGCATATCTTTTAAGTTTGAACCTTTTGTATATGTTATGCTACCGTTTATTAATATATTATCTAAAACTCTAGTTTTAAAATCAAAGTTTCCACCATAAATGTTAGAATTACCTAAATTAAAATTTGCCATTGTTTGAACTAACTCCTCATCATATAAAATTCTGTTACTCGCTCCTATGTAATAATCACGACCTATAGTTCCATTTAAAATTGTATAATAAATATTGAAATTAGTTCTAAAGTTTTTATTGTACTTTGACCAACCAAAATCTAGAGTATAAACATATTCAGGTTTTAATTCTGTATTAGGCACATTAAGAATTCCTGAATTTTCTCTTATTTTACCAATATCATCAATATTTGGAGATCTAAATCCACTTGAAACATTTAATGATAATTTATTAAAATCATTCATTCGATGTACAATTCCTAAACTTCCAGTTACAGATGAATTAGTCATTTCCAGTCCAT
>CACCIQ010000038.1 GCA_902546095.1 uncultured Bacteroidota bacterium | reverse complement strand
CATCTTTTCAAAATTACAATTTCATTTGCTTCTACACCATAATTTAATATATTTAATAGAAATATTGCACCATGAAAAAATACTACATACTACCGCTATTTGTCTTCTTTTTGACTATTTCATTTTCACAAAAGAAAAAAAACGCCAGTGAAGAACTAAAGTCATCTGATTTAACTGGTCTTAAGTTTAGGTCAGTTGGTCCAGCTTTTATGTCAGGTCGTATTGCAGATATCGCAATAAATCCTAATAATGAAAATGAATGGTATGTCGCAGTTGGATCTGGTGGTGTCTGGAAAACTGTTAATTCTGGAACAACTTGGAATCCTATTTCTGATGATCAACCTTTTTATTCAACTGGGTGTATAACAATAGATCCTCATAATTCATCTAAGATTTGGTTAGGTACAGGTGAAAACGTTGGGGGAAGACACGTTGGTATTGGACATGGTATTTATGTTAGCGAAAATGGAGGAAAAAACTGGAAATCTATGGGTTTAAAAAATTCTGAACATATTTCAAAAATTATTGTTAGTCCACAAGATCCGAATACAGTTTTTGTAGCATCACAGGGTCCTCTATGGTCTCCTGGTGGAGAAAGAGGGTTGTACAGAACTGACAATGGAGGAAAAACATGGAAAAACGTTTTAAGCGTGAATAAGTGGACAGGTGTTACTGATATAGCTATTGATCATAATAATCCAAATATTTTGTATGCTGCAACATGGCAAAGACATAGAAACGTTGCTTCATATATGGGTGGTGGACCTGGAACTTCCATATACAAGTCAACTGATCATGGAATTTCATGGACAGAAATTAAAAATGGTTTACCAGGCTCTAATCTCGGAAAAATTGGTTTAGCGATATCTCCATTTGATAGTACTATACTATATGCTGCAGTCGAAACTGACAGAAGAAATGGGGCTGTTTATAAGACAACTAATTCTGGTGGAAGTTGGAAAAAAATGTCTGATACTGTATCAGGTGCAACTGGTCCTCATTATTATCAAGAGCTTGTAGCGTCACCACATGTATTTGATAAAATTTATTTAATGGATACTAAAGTTCAAGTATCTGAAAATGGAGGAAAGGATTTTTATATTATGAATGAAAGTGACAAGCATGTTGATAATCATTCACTTACCTTTAAAATGAGTGATCCTAACTATTTATTAATTGGAACAGATGGTGGTGTTTATGAATCTTTTGATGACACAAAATCATGGAAGTTTGTTGCTAATCTACCCTTAACTCAGTTTTATAAGCTTGCAGTTGATGATGCATATCCATTTTACAATATTTTTGGTGGTACACAAGACAATAATACACAAGGAGGTCCAAGTAGAACATTTAAAACTTCTGGAATCACAAATTCTGATTGGTTTGTACTTCTTGGAGGAGATGGTCATCAACCTGCTACTGAGCCAGGTAATCCTGATATTGTTTATGCTCAGTCTCAACAGGGAAATATTCATCGTATTGACAGAACTAATGGAGAAGCTACATTCATTAAACCACAAAATGATTTAAATGAAGACTATGAAAGATTTAATTGGGATGCTCCCATACTTGTTAGTTCGCATGACCCTAAAACAATATTTTTTGGATCTCAAAGAGTTTGGGTTTCAAATAATAGGGGAGATGATTGGAGGGCAATTTCCGGAGATTTAACTCTTAATCAAGAAAGATTCTCACTACCAATAATGGGCAAAGTTCAAAGTTGGGATAATCCATGGGATGTTTACGCTATGTCCACATATAATACAATAACATCTTTATCTCAATCACCTGTAGATGAAAATATCATTTACGCAGGGACTGATGATGGTATAATTCAATATACACAAAACTACGGTGAAACTTGGACTAAAGTTAATGTTGAAAAATTACCAGGTGTTCCAAAAGGATCTTTTGTAAATGATATAAAGGCAGATTTGTTTGATGCAAATACTGTTTATGTATTATTGGATAACCACAAGTTTGGAGATTATAAGCCCTATGTATATAAATCTAATGATGGTGGTAAATCATGGAAAAATATTGGGGATGGAGTTCCAGATGGTTTTTTATGCTGGAGACTTGTTCAAGATCATGTTGATAAAAATTTAATGTTTTTAGGAACAGAATATGGTACGTATATTTCCGTTAATGGTGGTAATAAATGGGTTGAGTTTTCATCTGGTTTACCCACAATTTCAATAAGAGATTTAGCTATTCAAAAACGAGAAAATGATTTGGTTGTTGCAACATTTGGTAGAGGCTTTTATGTACTAGACGATTATTCGCCTTTAAGATTTTTATCATCAAATTCATTAAAAAGTAATCTAGTGTTTACACCCAGAAAAGCACTTCAATACAGTCCAATAAGATCAGGATCATCTTCTCAGGGAAGTAATACTTATTATGCAAAAAATCCTGACTATGGTGCAATTTTTACTTTTTATTTAAGTGATGAAGTATCAACAAAAAAACAAAAAAGAAAAAGAATAGAAAAAGAACTTGAAAAATCTAATGCCAACATACCGTTCCCAGGATGGGATGAGTTAGATGCGGAATTGAATCAAAACTTGCCAAAAGTAATAATTGAGATATATGATGATAATAATAATTTTGTTGACAGATTCTCTACAGCTTATAAAAAAGGATTTAACAGAATTTCTTGGGATTTAACCAAAAATATAAGTACAAACGTGAGTTCTGGTTCAACAAGATCATATTCGCCAAGCATAAGAGTTAATCCTGGAAAATATTCATTTAATGTATACTTAAGTTTTGATGGAAAAGTTAATAAAATTGGAAGTAAGTTTTTTGAGGTTGAAAGAATCAGATCTGGTGTTTTGAATAATCCAAATATTGATAAAATCGATGAATATGTTAGCGAAATTGAAAATGAATATAAAAACTATTCTGTGTTGAGCAGTAAATTTGGCAAAATTAAGGATGACAATAAATCTATTATTACATTGATTAATAAATCATCTAATTATAAAGATTATATTTCTCAACAGAACGCTATTCAAAAATCTATTAATCAAATTGATGTTTTTATATCTGGAAATAAATCTAAAAAAGATGTAATGGAAAAAGATGTTGAAACAATCTCAAACAGATTAAGTGTAGCTACAAGAGGAATCAATTCATCATACGGACCTACTGGAATGCAGATTGCCAGTTTGACCAAAGCAAAATCCTTGATTATTAAACTTGGAGAAATGATTGATAATTTAAACCTAGAATTCACAAAACTTAAAAATCAAGTTGAAAGCGAATTAGATTCTTTTATATTAGATTGATAATCATTAATTAACAAATCAATAACCAAACTGTAGGTTTTTAATCCTGCTTTTTGGTTATTATTTTTTAAAAATATGTCATAACCTTTTTTGAAATAATCTTCAAATTTATTCTCAAATTTCAAGTAATAATCATTTTTTTCCTTGAAATTTTTAACAACACCTATATTCAATTGCTTTAAATAATAATTGTAGTTTTTACTATCCAATTTTCTGATTTCAGATAGAAGATATTGAACAGCTATTAAATTCCCTGAATATTGTAAAAATTTGTCAGTACTTTTTGTTAAAGTTTTTATTGCAATAAAATTTGCCTCATCTTCAAATGCATAACCTATTTGATGTGCTATTTCATGTGTTATAGTTACTGGTAAGGAAATATTAGGAATATTATAATTAATGTTTGCTTCAAGTGTAAAGGGATTTATATATCCCGAAAATCCCATATATGATAAAGGAGTAGAAAAAAGTGATTTTTTAACAGGAAAATTATTTAGTTTTTTATTATTTAATAGCCAATCTTCATTATTAATTGTTTTTATGCATTTGATTTTAATATCGTTAAAAGATAGTTTTGATTCGACTTTGTTTTCTTCAGACTGTGATAAATCAACTT
>CACCIQ010000037.1 GCA_902546095.1 uncultured Bacteroidota bacterium | reverse complement strand
CAACAGATTTACAGTCTGTCCTCGTTGACCGCTTGAGTATCTCCCCAAAATCTGAGCCGATGGAGGGACTCGAACCCACGACCTGCTGATTACAAATCAGCTGCTCTAGCCAGCTGAGCTACATCGGCGATTTTAGCGTTCGCAAATGTATTTAATTATTTTTTTTAAATCAATAATATTAGGTTTTTATTTTAACCTAATTCTCTTGGGTGACTTTTATTATAATCTTTAACTATTTTAGGAAGTTTAATTTTGGTATATATCTGAGTAGAGGAAAGTGAACTATGTCCAAGAATTTCCTTAATTGTATTAATATCGGCACCATTATTCAACATGTGAGTAGCAAAAGTATGTCTTAATACATGTGGGCTAACTTTTACTTTTGAGGATACAGCTCTAAAATATTTATTTATTATTCTGTAAACAGTTGATGAGCTTAGTTGTTTAGATTTTTTTGATTCAAACAAGTATTCAATGGGGCTATATTTAGAAATATAATTTAAAATACTTTTTGAAAGTTTTGGCAACATGGGAATGATTCTCTCTTTGTTTCTTTTGCCCAAAATTTTTATCAAATGATTGTCAAAATCGATATTAATTATTTTAATATTTAAAAGTTCATCTCTTCTAATTCCAGTTGAATAAAATAGCTCAATTATCAATTTATCACGATCATTACCATCAATAAACTGAAAACCTTCAAAAACTTTTTCAATTTCTGCTTCACTGAATGGAATTACGATTTTTGACGAGCTTTTAAGATTTTTATGAGCCTTTAACGGAGAGGAGTTAAGTTCTCCAATATTTACTAAAAAATTAAAATAGGATTTTAACGATGCAATTTTTCTATTGACCGAAACCTTTGAGAATTTTTTCTCTGATAGATGTACAATCCATTGTCTAATAAATGAATAATTTATTTCTTTAGATATTTTATCTCCATTTTGGTTTAAAAAAAACTGAAAGCTTTTTAAGTCTCTCAAGTAAGCACTGATTGTATTTGACGAAAATTTTTTCTCGTGTTGTAGGTAATCCTCAAACTTGTTAAATAACATAGTTTAAATGTTTGAAACAAAAATAATGGATAAAAAAATAAAATTTAAAGGCTAGCTTCTTTATCTCTTAGTTTTTGAATATAAGAAGCCTTAATAATTTTATTTCTATGCTTAACAGATGGCTTAACAAAAGCTTGTCTTTCTCTTACAGATTTGAGCTTTCCTGTCTTATCAAACTTTCTTTTAAATCTTTTGATTGCTTTGTCTATACTTTCTCCTTCTTTTACTGGAATTATTAACATATAAATTATTTAAGCGGAGCAAATATAATATTTAAATGCAAAAAAGAATTTATTTTGATAAAATTTTTCTTGATATAACAAGTTTTTGAATTTCACTTGTTCCTTCTCCAATTGTACAAAGCTTTGAATCTCGGTAAAATTTTTCTACGGGAAAATCTTTAATATATCCATAACCACCAAAGATTTGGACTGCATCACTTGATACTCTCACACACATTTCAGAAGCATGTAATTTACACATTGCACTGATCTCGGTCACTGGCTTTGAATTGTTTATAAAATGACAAGCTTTGTATATCAGCAATTCTGAAGCTTCAATATCAGTTGCAATTTCTGCAAGTTTAAAAGATATTGCTTGGAACGAGCTAATTGGCTTACCAAACTGAACCCTTTCATTTGAATATTTTAAAGCAGCTTCATAAGCGCCTTTTCCAATGCCCAATGACAATGCAGCAATAGAAATTCTACCTCCATCTAAAATTTTCATAGATTGTTTAAAGCCATCACCAACCTCCCCAATTCTGTTTGAATCATCAACAATACAATCATCAAAAATCATTTCAGCAGTCTCTGATGCTCTCATACCTAATTTATTCTCTTTTTTTCCTGCAGATAATCCTGGGGTTCCTCTTTCAATCATAAATGCTGTTGCATTGTTTTTCTCCCCAACAAGTCCTGTTCTAAAAATTACTATTGCTAAATCACCTGATTTACCATGCGTAATAAAGTTTTTTGTACCATTTAAAACCCATTTATTCCCCTTTTTAACAGCTGTCGATGCCATCTTACTTGCATCGGAGCCAGTGTTTGGTTCTGTTAGTCCCCAAGCACCAACTTTTTTGCCCGTGGCAAGATCAGGAAGCCATTTTTTTATTTGATCTTCATTACCAAATTTTAACAAATGGTTTGTACAAAGAGAATTGTGAGCTGCTATAGATAACCCAATTGAAGGGTCAACTTTTGAAATTTCTTCAATAACAGCAACATATTCATGATAACCTAATCCAGAGCCACCATACTTTTCTGGTACAATCATACCCATGAATCCAAACTCCCCGGCCTTTATTAAAACCTCTTTTGGAAAATGCTGATTTTCATCCCAGTCCAAAACATATGGTTTTATGTATTGTAGAGCAAAGTCTCGAGCACTTTCACGTATGATTTTTAAAGAGTCAATGCTCTGGTAAATATTATCTATTTCAGTCTTTAATTTCATAAAATTTAATTCTTAATAGCATTTAAATATTTTGTTAATTGTTCTTTAACCACTGGGAATAATATGTACAATCCGACCATATTTGGAAATACCATAGCAAAAATCATGGCATCTGAAAATGCCCATATTGAGTTCATACTAGCAGCAGAGCCAATTATAACAAAAGATAAAAATAGTAACTTATAAGTTAAGTCTGATTTTTCTCCTCTACCAAACAAAAATTTCCAAGATTGTAGGCCATAGTAAGACCAAGAAATCATTGTAGATACTGCAAATAAAACAACAGCCACTGTTAAAAATACATCAGAATATGGGATGTATTCTGCAAATGCTTTAGATGTTATTCCGGCACCCTCATACATTACGCCATCAATCATTACACCACCTTCTCCACCATATGCAAAGACACCGCTTGAATTAAAAGTTATTATTACCAATGCAGTTAATGTACAAATGACTACTGTGTCAATAAAAGGCTCAAGTAATGCAACAAGACCTTCGGATGCAGCATATTTTGTTTTCACAGCAGAGTGAGCTATGGATGCTGAACCAACTCCAGCCTCATTTGAAAAAGCAGCTCTCTTAAATCCAACCATTAAAACGCCAATAACTCCACCTACTCCAATTGCAGTTGGGTTAAATGCTTCTTTAACTATTAATGCAATGGCATCATCTAAAAAACTAAAGTTTAATAATAAAATGTAAAGACAAGCAACAATATACAGTAATGCCATAAAGGGAACTATTTTTTCAGTCACAGATGCAATTCTTTTTATACCACCAATAATTATAATTCCAACAACAGTAGCTAATACTATGCCAATAATAGCACCTGAAAAGGTTGATTCAAAACCTAACAAATCTTTAACAACCAATGCAGCTTGGTTTGCTTGAGCAGCATTACCACCACCAAAAGATCCACCAATGCAAAAAATTGCAAAGAAAACAGCTGCAATCTTTCCAAGTGTTACAAAACCTTTTTCTTTAAGTCCTTTGGTTAAATAGTACATGGGTCCCCCATACACAACACCATAATCATCAACATCACGGTAGTGAACACCTAAAGTACACTCAACAAACTTTAAAGACATTCCCATCAAACCGCATACTATCATCCAAAATGTTGCTCCTGGACCTCCAAGTGCAATTGCTAAAGCAACACCTGCGATGTTACCGTTTCCAACTGTCCCCGAAACAGCAGTAGTTAATGCCTGAAAATGTGATACTTCGCCATCATCTGATGAAGAATCGTCTTTTTCAACTTTGTCGTATTTACCACTTACAACTCTTATAGAGGTCATAAAATATTTTATGTTTGGAAAGCCAAAATATAATGTGAAAAAAATTGCACTTCCAACCAGAAGGTAAATAACAAAGGGATTTTCACCAATAGAAAAGAAAATTACACTACTAAAAAAATCAGAGACAGGTTGAAATGCTTCATCTATTCTTTGGTCTAAACCTTTTTCTTGCGATGAAAGTGGTAGACTGAATAATGTAAAAAAAGCTAATGGTAATATTTTTTTCATAAAATTTAATTAAAATTAATTAAGATCTTTAAAGGTCAAAAACAGAAGATCTTTTCGAATATACT
>CACCIQ010000036.1 GCA_902546095.1 uncultured Bacteroidota bacterium | reverse complement strand
AGTTTGATTTTGTATGTCAGATTTATCTAACAGTTTAATTCTTAATAACTCAGAAGTCATGATTTTACCAACCTCTAAATGAAAGTCTTTCCACAAAACACCTGGCCTTAACAATGATGTGGCTTCATTTTTAACATTTAAAACAGCATTATAGATAATTTTTTGTCTATCGCTAAATTTTCCGTTTACAGGTATAGTTCTAGTCATATCACTTGAATAATTTGCATATTCAGCAGCAACATCCATTAATACTATTTCTCCATCTAGACATTGCCTGTTATTGTCGATATAATGCAAAAAATTTGAATTTCTTCCAGATGCAATTATTGGACTGTAGGCAAATTTTTTAGACCTGTTTTTAAGGAATTCATGTGAAAATTCAGCTTCTATTTCATACTCCCAGACCCCAGGTTTTACAAATTTTAAAACTCTTTCAAAACCTTTCCGAGTTATATTACATGCATGTTCTATTAATCTAATTTCAATCTCATCTTTAATAGACCTTTGTTTTTGGAGTATTGGGTTGCTTTTTTTAAAATTAATACCACCTATTTTTTTAAGCTCCTCAATGAATCTATCTTCTCTTGTTTGAGTCTCTACATTTTGCCTATAATGTTCATTAGTATTGATGTATACATTTTCAGATTGTTTAATTATTTGATTTAAAATATCTTTAAATTCATTTGTCCAATAAATATTATTTATTCCAGAAATATCTTTAGCTTTCTCTTTGGTTAATTTCTCACCTTCCCAGTGGGTTATATGATCATTAGTCTCTCTAATGAAGAGCATTTCCTTGAAGCTGTTTTTTTTAGAATCTGGAAATAAAACTAGGATACTTTCTTCTTGATCAATACCACTCAAATAAAAAATATCTCTATGCTGTTCAAATGGAAGAGTAGAATCAGCACTTATTGGATATATATCATTAGAATTAAAAAAAGCAATACTATTTGCCTCTAGCTTTTTAATAAAATTTTTACGATTTTTAATGAATAAGCTACTATCTATTTTATTGTATTTCATTTAAAATTGATATCAGTCAAATTTAACAAATTAAAAAAGATGAAAAATATAAGTTTTTTTATAATCTTATTCTCCATTTTTTGCCAGTCACAAAATAATTATACATCTGCAGAATTAATTGAGAAATCTGAGATTCAATATAAAAATCAATTAGAAAACTCTATTGTAAAAAATATTCAATTTGTAAATATCGGGCCAAGTGTAATGAGCGGCCGGGTTACAGATTTAGAAGTTAACCCTAAAAATACAACAGAATTTTATGTCGCGTATGCTTCAGGTGGATTATGGCACACAATAAATAATGGTACCACATTTGATCCAATTATGGATAATAGCATAACACAAAATATAGGAGATTTTGCAGTAGATTGGGAATCTAAAACAATTTATGTAGGCACTGGCGAAAGTAACTCTTCAAGATCATCATATCCTGGAATTGGAATAATAAAATCTAGTGACAATGGCAAGACCTGGAAGAATGTTGGTTTAAGAGATTCTCATCATGTTAGTAGAATTCTTATTAACCCAAATGATAATCAACATATTGTAGTAGCAGTAATTGGTCATTTATATTCAAAAAATACAGAAAGAGGAATTTTTAATTCATTTGATGGAGGAAAAACATGGACTAAATCTTTATATATTAATGATAACACAGGAGCTATTGATATAGTTTATGATCCAAGTAATTTCAATATTCAGTATGCTGCTTTTTGGGAAAGAGAGAGAAATGCGTGGAACTTTAAAGGAAGTGGCCGTAATTCAGGGATTTATAAGACAATTGATGGAGGTAAAAACTGGAAGAAAATATCAACTTCTTCTTCTGGTTTTCCAACTGGCCAAGGAGTAGGAAGAATAGGGCTAGCAATTTATGATTCATCAGTTATTTATGCAGTTTTGGATAATCAGTTTAGAAGAAAAGTTGAGAATAAATATGAAGGATTAAAAAGATTAGACTTTAAGGAAATGTCTAAGCAAAGCTTTATGGATTTAGGAAATGATAAGTTAAACAACTTTATTAAGCAAAATGGTTTTCCAAAAGACTTAGATGCAGTTTACCTAAAATCTAAAGTAAATTCAAATGAGTTAATTCCAGAGGATATTTATAAGTTTTTGACAGATGCTAATGCAGAACTATTTGATACACCTGTAATAGGAGCAGAAGTTTATAAATCGATTGACGGTGGTATTTCGTGGCAAAAACAAAACTCAAATTATTTGGATGGTGTTTATAACAGTTACGGATATTATTTCGGAAGAATACATGTTTCACCAACTAATTCAGATCAAATATATATTTATGGGGTACCAATTTTAAAATCAGATGATTCAGGAAAAACTTTTAAAAGAATTGGAGCAAGTAATGTTCATGTTGATCATCATGATTTATGGATCAATCCAAAAAATACAAATCATCTAGTTTTAGGAAATGATGGAGGCGTTAATATTTCTTATGATCAAGGAAATAATTGGATTAAATTAAACCAGCCCTCTGTTGGACAATTCTATTCAATTAATGTTGATAATTCTAATCCATATAATGTTTATGGTGGACTACAAGATAATGGAGTTTGGATGGCAAAAAATAATTCGATTGAATCTCCATCATGGTATGAAACAGGCCATAATAATTGGACTAAAATTATGGGAGGGGATGGCATGCAAATTCAAATTGATAAGCGAAATAACAATATAGTTTACACTGGATTACAATTTGGTAATTATTACAGACTGGATTTATCTAATAATGATAGAAAAAGTATTAAGCCTAAACATAAGCTAGGAGACTCTCCATTAAGATTCAATTGGCAAACACCTATATTAATATCACCTCATAATCAAGATATTATATATTTTGGGAGTAATAAGTTACATAGGTCATTTAATAAAGGCGATGATTGGGAAGAAATTTCTAAAGACTTAACATCTGGTGGAAAAAAAGGAAATGTACCGTATGGTACTATAACCAGTTTTGATGAATCGATTTTTCAGTTTGGTAAATTAGTTGTTGGCTCTGATGATGGGATTGTAAGCATTAGTACTGACTCTGGAAAAACCTGGAAATCAGTAAGTGATAATTTACCACCTGATCTTTGGGTTAGTAGAGTGATTTTTTCAAAACATGAAAAAAATAAAATTTATTTATCATTGAATGGATATAGATATAATGATTTCAAACCTTACGTATATATAAGTAATGATAACGGCGATAGTTGGGAAAATATTTCATCTAATCTTCCTTTATCTCCTGTCAATGTCATCAGAGAGGATATTAATAGAAAAGAAATTCTTTATGTTGGCACAGACAATGGTTTATTTATTTCATTTAATAGTGGAAAAAAATGGCACCCATTTGAATCTACATTAAATAGGGTTGCTGTCCATGATTTAGTAATTCAAAAAGAAAAAAATGATTTATTAGTTGGAACACACGGAAGATCTATCTACAAAACAAATTTAGATTTATTTAATGATTTTATGATAAAAAATAGCAGTGAAAAACCTTTAATTATTTTTGAAATAAATGATTTAAAACACTCAAATTCGTGGGGAAAAAGATCTAATTATTCAGATGATGTTTTTAATTCCTCAGTTAAAACAATAGTATACTCAGACAAATCAATAGTACATGACTATACAATCACTGATAACTTTAATAATATTCTAAACAAAGGTCAGTTGAATTTTGATAAAGGATTTAATAATGTAGAAATATTGCCGATAATTAATCACTCAATTGCAGCAAAGAAATTAAAGAAGATAGGAATAAGTTCAGAAAAATCGGAGGATGGAAATATTTATTTGTCCAAGGGCGACTATACATTAAATATTAATGGATTTTCAAGAAATTTTTCTATTAAATAGTTTTAATTTCTTGTTTCTGATTTCATTGTGAATTAATTTTGTAGTTTATTACGATTTGATAATGAAAAAACTTTTTAATTCTTCGATTGGTAGAAAAATTGCCATGGCACTTTCTGGGGTATTTTTGATAGTTTTTTTAACTCAGCACTTCTTAATTAATATTACCTCGGTTTTTAGTGAAAGTATTTTTAATATGCTTTCACATTTTATGGGTAATAACCCGT
>CACCIQ010000035.1 GCA_902546095.1 uncultured Bacteroidota bacterium | reverse complement strand
ATTTATTTCTATGAAGAAGATCTTGATATTAATAAAGCTCTAAAATGGATTGATATTGCATTACCAGACTCAAAAGATTTAAAATATTGGCAAC
The DNA here is from genome assembly GCA_902546095.1 of uncultured Bacteroidota bacterium. GTDB lineage: Bacteria > Bacteroidota > Bacteroidia > Flavobacteriales > Flavobacteriaceae > Eutrophosalina. The sequence continues at coordinate 4,154 of CACCIQ010000035.1, read as the reverse complement.
TTAGATATAAAGCTATAATTTATGAAAAGGCAGGTAAAATGAAAAAAGCAAAAAAATATGCCAAACAAGGCTATGAAATTGCCAAAAAGGCAAATTCTCCTGATGCAATGAATACTTTAAAAATTGTTTATGATAGACTTCATAATTAACTATTAACTTTTTCTGTAAAAGCAGAAAATATAACTGTTAAAAATGCGCCTATAACATTTAGCCATAAAAAACTAATATCAGTGGAGAAAAATATCACAAATATCAAAAACTGTGATAAACATGCTGACCAAAAAACTGAATTAGATTTTACTTTTTTTAGGAAAAAAGCAACCAAAAATATTCCTAATATAGTTCCATAAAAAATAGAACCTATAATATTTACAAGTTGTATCAAGTTTTCGAATAATGTTCCAAAACTTGCAAAAATTATCGCAATAATACCCCACATCACAGTAAATAATTTAGTTGCAACTAAATAGTGTTTTTCAGTCTTTTTTTGATTATGATTTCTCTTATAAAGATCAATGGTTGTTGTGGCAGCCAATGCATTTAGTTCTGATGCAGTTGATGACATTGCAGCACATATTATTACAGCTATTAATAATCCAATTAATCCTTTTGGTAAATAGTTTAATATAAAATGAAGAAATACGTAGTCCTTATCATTTTCTTCAATTGTATTCTCAGTGCTCGAAACCAATTCTTTTACATCATTTCTAATTTCTTTTTCTTTTGTTTGTAGTGAATTTAGTTCACTTGGGAAATCCATCTCACTTACTAAAAAATTTTCTTGAAGTCTTCTTTTTTCAGAGTTTATTTCATCATACTGCTTTGATATTACATTAAATTCATTAGTATGCTTCTCCTCAAGGTGGGATATGACTTGAGGGTTGAAATTAACGGGTGATGTATTAAATTCAAAGAATACAAATACCATAACACCAAGCAGCAATATGAAAAATTGCATTGGTATTTTAAAAACACCATTAAAAATTAACCCAAGTCTAATTTCTTTAACAGACTTGCCTGAGATATATCTTTGAACTTGACTTTGATCTGTACCAAAGTATGACAAAGCCAAAAATAGACCACCTGTTATACCACTCCAAAATGTATATCTATTATTTATATCCAATGAAAAATCAAGTATTTTAAATTTTTCACTTGAGCGAGAATAATCCAAAAATTTTGAAATAGTTAAATTTTCAGGATATTTATCTATCAAAAAAAAGAAAACAAAAAACAAGCCTAAAAATATCACAAACATCTGTTGTTTTTGCGTAATATTTACGGCCTTAGTACCCCCTGAAACAGTATAAACTATTACTAAAAATCCAACTAAAAAATTTAAAATTTTAATATCAATTCCTAAAACAGTTGAAAGAATAATAGAGGGAGCAAAAATCGTGATGCCTGCTGCAAGGCCTCTTTGTACTAGAAATAAAATTGCTCCTAATGTTCTTGTTTTTCTATCAAATCTATTTTCTAGAAACTCATATGCAGTATAAATTTTGAGTTTGTGATATAATGGAACAAAAAATATACATATTATAATCATGGCAAGAGGAAGACCTAAATAGAATTGTAAAAATCCCATCCCATCATAATATCCTTGACCTGGTGTAGATAAAAAAGTTATAGCACTTGCTTGCGTTGCCATAACAGAAATTCCAATTGTAAACCAATTTGATGAGTTATCGCCTTTTAGAAATGACTGAATATTTTTATTTTTTCTTGTCTTGTAAGAACCATATACTACAATAAATAGAATTGTAAAGATTAATATTATCCAATCGTCTTGATGCATAGTTTACATAATAATCAAGAAAAAAAAGATATACATCAAATTTAATAATAGTACGATAGTGTATTCTTTTTCCCAATTCATAATCACTAATTATTTCATACTCCAATCACCATGAATTGTGAGAACTTGTTCAATTATGTCTCTAACACAACCATTACCTCCCTTTTTATCTGAAATATAATCCACGATTTTTCGAACCTCAGGAGCTGCATCATTTGGGCAACAAGATAATCCTACTAGTTCAAGAATTTTAATATCAGGTAAGTCATCTCCCATAAATGATGTTTCTTCCAATTCAATATTATTTTCTTTTAGATAATCCTTAAAGACTTTAATCTTATCATCAACACCTAAAAATACACTTTTAACTCCCAATCTATTTAATCTTTTTCTAACTCCCTCATTATTACCACCACTTATAACACAAATATTATATCCCTTGTCTGATGCTAGTTTAACTGCAATACCATCTCTTGTGCTAAAAATTCTTAATTCATTTCCATTTGAATCCACGACAATTGATCCATCCGTGAATACTCCATCCACATCAAATACAAAGTTTTTAATTTTTTTAAGTTTTTCCTTATAATTCATTAGATCTAATACTTTTAGTTATTTCTTTATATAAATTTAAAAAATCACTTTCATTTAATTGTCTTAAATGACTCTCAATAGTTAAATTATCATTTCTTAAAGCTGGACCAGTTTGTGCTTCAGATGTTGTCATTCTATCTAACTTATTAAAAGTTTCTTTGATTAGAGGTTGAATTATTTTTTTATCAATTCCGTTTTTCTCTAAAATTTGTTCAGCCTTAAAAACTAAATGATTTGTAAAGTTATTAGCTATAGTGGCTGATAGGTGACAAATTGCTCTTTCATCAGATGACATTTTATAAACTTTCTTAGAGAAAATTTTCGAGAATTTTTCAATTTTCTTCTGATTAATTTTATTGTTTGCTTCTATAATTATTGGTATTTCTCTAAAGTTTAAATTAGTCTCGTAGCTAAATGTTTGTAAAGGATAAAATACACCGTAGTTTTTATGATTTGAGAGAATATTAATATTTGTATTTCCAGAGACATGCAGTACTATTCCTTCCTTTGCATCAAATTGATTACTAACATTATAAATTTCATTGTCAGAAACTGCAATTAAATAAAAGTCACTTTTGTTTATATTTTTAATTTCTTTAATATAATCTACATCATCGCTAATATGTTTTGGCCTAAATTTAGATCTTCCAAAGACCTGATTTAATTTAAATCTTTTATTATTTAAAATTTCATTCATTAAGTTGAATGAAAGTCTTCCTGTACCAATTAAAGTTACCTCAATCATAAAAAAAATATAATCTGAAATTTACAACAATTGATTTGATTGTTTTTGTTAGGTTTGCAAAAAAAAAATGTCAAAAAATACATTCATGATGATTAAGCCTGACGCAGTAGAAAGAGGTTTGATCGGAGATATCTTAAAGGATATTACTAATGCAGGTTTTAAAATTAAAGCTTTAAAGCTTACGCAACTTAGTCTTAGCGAAGCTGAAACTTTTTATGCTATTCATTCGAAAAGACCATTTTTTAATGATTTGACCTCTTATATGAGCAGAAGTCCAATTGTTGCTGCAGTTTTAGAAAAAGATAATGCGGTTAGTGAGTTTAGAAACTTAATTGGAGATACTGATCCATCAAAGGCTAACGAGGGTACAATTAGAGCAAAATATGCAATTTCTAAGGGAGAGAATTCTGTCCATGGCTCTGATAGTGATGAAAATGCAAAAATTGAAGCTGAATTTCATTTCTCAGGTAGAGAAATATTATTTTAATACAATTTTCTTAATTAAATCTTTTTCAAGTTCTTCATTGATTAGATTTATAACTTTTTGTCTGCTATATAAAATTTCCTGTTTTAAAATTGGATTAGAAACTTTTATGTACAGAATATCACCTTTAACATAGATTTCTTTGGTGTAGTCAAGTATTTTTTTTTCAACTGCATTTTCCCATGCTTTTTGAATTTTAATATTAAAAATTCCATCAGAGATACTGTCCTGCTCTACAAAACTTTCAATGATGTTTTTAATGGGTTTTAGTTTATAATTTCTTTTCATACATCAAATATTTTTGACGAAAGATTCAAGCTTGATAAAACCTTTTCTATTCTTTCTCTATCAGTATCCGATAAAAATAATTGTCCAAAATTAGTTGAATTTACAATTTCAACAATCCTTTTAACTCTTATTAAGTCTAATTTATCAAAAATATCATCCAAAAGTAGTATTGGTGAATTTCCAGTTTTATTTTTTAGGTATTCAAATTGGGCTAATTTTAAAGCAATTAAGAATGATTTTTGTTG
>CACCIQ010000034.1 GCA_902546095.1 uncultured Bacteroidota bacterium | reverse complement strand
GATTAAGCCAATTAATATCCCAAACAAAAAATACAATTTGTTGTTTTTATATTTTTCTGAAATCATAGAAATGTAAAAAGCATCTAAATAAAGAGGATGTGTATTAACCGGCTTAAATCCAAAATCCGCCATAGCCGATTTTAGTCCATTTGGTGAGAAATGAAACCTATGTCTTGGCACATCGAATGCGGCCCAACCCGATCCATAATACCTTGCATCAAATGACAAATAATTTGGCAAAGCAATTAAGACCTTAGCATTTTTTGATGTTAAAGATTTTAAACTATCTAAAACAGATTCATAATTTGAAATATGCTCGAAAGAATGCCAGAACATAATGAAATCTATTTTTTTAGTTAGCTCATCAATAGACTTATGATGTTTTATGTTTTGTTTCTTTAATTGGGAAATAGCTAGCTCGTTATTTTCAACACCAGAACAGTTATAGCCTTTATTTGAAAGCTTTAAAACAAAGTCTCCTTTTCCACACCCAAAGTCAACTATATTAGATTTATGATTTATGTGTTTTTCGATCATTTTATACTTACTAGAAAGCATTAGTGTTGACGCTTTTGAATAAATTTTCCCAAAAAATGAACTGGATTTTGAGTGAGATAAATATTTATCCGAGTTGTAATATTTTTGTAATTCCTTTGAATTTAGGCCTGGCTCTGTTTTAAGAACCCCTGGTTTATAGTCAGAAACAATAAAAGTTTCTTTGCTTAAAAAATGGTCTTTTATTTTAATTGGTGTTTTCATAGATGTTGTTCCACGTGAAACATTATCTGCCCATGTGAACGAGCATTGATGAAATGTCGCTGGGGGATACACCACTTATTCTAGAAGCCTGTGACAAGGTTTTGGGTCTAATTTCCTCTAGTTTTGCTCTAGCCTCTGACGATAGAGATTTTAATTTATTGTAGTTAAACTTAGACGGAATACTTATGTTTTCTAAGTTTTGGAGTTTTTCAGCATTTAACTTCTCTTTTTCAATGTAACCAGAATATTTGACTTGAATTTCAACTTGTTCTATAATATCTTCGCTAAGACTATTCTCTTTTACATAAGATGAAACTTTACTTAGCTTTAAAATATCTTCTGAAGTAATGTTTGGCCGAGCATATATTTTTCTAAGCTTCATTGATTGAGGTATCAAAGCGCTATTTTTTTCTGATAAGATCGGGTTCACTTCCTCGGGAACAACACTTAGATTAGTAAGAAAATCGATAAAAGATTGTGTTTGCTTTTTCTTTCGATTAACAAGGGCCAAACGATCCGAACTGGCAAGGCCTATTTTATGTGAGAGCTCTGTAAGTCTTAAATCAGCGTTGTCTTGACGAAGGAGCATTCTAAATTCTGCTCTTGATGTAAACATTCTGTAAGGTTCATCTGTTCCCTTAGTAATTAGGTCGTCTATTAAAACCCCAATGTACGCCTGATCTCTATTTAATATAAAAGGTTCTGTTGAGTTAATTTTTAAATGGGCGTTAATGCCGGCCATTAATCCCTGAGATGCAGCCTCTTCATAACCTGTAGTTCCATTAATTTGCCCGGCAAAGAATAAATTATCGACAAGCTTAGTTTCCAATGAATATTTAAGTTGAGTCGGTGGAAAATAATCATATTCAATAGCATACCCAGGTCTAAACATTTTAACTTCTTCAAAACCTGGAATTGAACACAGGGCTTTATATTGTACGTCTTCAGGCAATGAAGTAGAGAAACCATTAACATAAACCTCTACAGTGCTCCAACCTTCAGGTTCTACAAATATTTGATGTCTTTCTTTTTCAGCAAAGCGGTTAATTTTATCCTCAATAGAAGGGCAGTACCTAGGTCCTACACTTTTTATTCTCCCGTTAAACATTGGGGAACGATCAAATCCTTCTTTTAATAGATTGTGGGTTATTGAACTTGTGTAAGTTATGTAACAACTTCTTTGTTTTAACAATTTTGGAGTAGAAGGCAAAAAAGAGAACTTACCAGGGTTTTCATCTCCAGGCTGCTCTTCCATCTTATTATAGTTCAAAGATCTTCCATCAACTCTTGGGGGTGTGCCTGTTTTCATTCTGCCTGACTTAAACCCTAATGAAGAAAGATTTTCTGTAATTCCGAATGAAGCTTTTTCGCCTACCCGTCCGCCACCAAAATTCTTTTCACCTACATGAATTAGTCCATTTAAAAAAGTGCCATTAGTCAAAATAACAGATTTAGAGTATATTTTTAAGCCCAATTGTGTTACAACTCCGCATACAGAATTTTTATCAACTAAAAGGCCAACAACTGAATCTTGGTAAAAATCAAGATTAGGTGTTTGTTCAAGCATTTCTCTCCACTTAGCAGAAAAGACCATTCTGTCGGACTGTGCTCTGGGACTCCAAACTGCGGGACCTTTAGACTTGTTAAGCATTTTAAATTGTATTGCGGAAAAGTCTGTTACAATTCCACTGTAACCACCTAGAGCATCAATCTCTTTTATAATCTGCCCCTTGGCAATACCACCCATAGCTGGGTTACAAGACATTTGAGCAATATTTTGAAGAGACATAGTAATAAGAAGGGTTGAAGATCCCATATTAGCGGATGCAGCAGCAGCTTCACTACCCGCATGGCCTGCGCCAACAACTATTACATCATATTTTTCATTAAACATAACTACTGTTTCACGTGGAACATCTCTAAAGCAGAGTCCTCTTTTTTTCTAATCAAAGATTTTTCATCATCAGTCTTATCATTAAAGCCCATAAAATGTAAAACGCCGTGTATTATAACTCGTTTTAATTCATCATCAAACAATGAAGAAAAAGTATTGGAATTATCTTTAACCCTGTCAACTGAAATAGCAATATTTCCTTTAATGAGGTTTTTGCTAGACTCGTCAAAGGAAATAACATCTGTATAATAATCATGATTTAAAAACTTGATGTTCAGGGATTTAAGGTCCTCGTCGTTAAAAAATGCAAATACAAGCGAATCGATAGTGAAGCCTTCTTTTTGACAAAAGGAATTTATCCAAGACGTAATCTTAGCTTCATTGTTGATCCTAAAATCAGTGTTATATACAAATTCGACGTTCATAATTTGATGCAAATATAGGCTTAGTAATGAAAAAGAAAAAAAAGACAATTTTTATATATTTGCTTCGTGAAAGACCTAAAGTATCTTTTTGCATATACAGTTCCGATGGCTACGCTAATATCTTTTAACTCATTTGGCATAGGCACCTACACGGCTGTGTTTTATGCTTTTGTTGTTCTGCCTGTTCTTGATGTAGTGTTGGGGAAAAGCTCAAATAACTTAACTGAATCCAAAAGAGAAGAGAAAAAATTAAATAAAATTTTTGACTGGATGCTATACATAAACCTTCCAATTGTATACATTTTAATGGTATATGGGTTTAACAAAGTTTCAAGCATAGATTATACTATCACTGAAAAAATAGGTTTATATCTTTCGGGTGGAATACTCCTTGCTACCAATGGTATTAATGTAGCTCATGAACTATGTCACAGAAGAAAATATTACGAAAAGTTTATCGGAAAAGCTTTGTTTTTACCCTGTTTGTACATGCATTTTTATATAGAGCACAACTTTGGACACCATGTCAATGTTGGAACTCCTAAAGATGGGGCAACAGCAAAATACAAGCAAAGCGTTTATTCCTTTTGGATAACGTCTGTTTCAAAACAATATGTTGATGCATGGAAAATGCAACTTAAGCTTTTAAAGGGTAGAAAAAATCATTTCTTCTCAACAAAGAATGATATGCTCTGGTACCACATTATTCAACCTGCTTATTTATTAATGGTGTTGTTTTTATTTTCTATTAATGCCTTTTGGTTCGCATTAATTTGTGGAATTATATCTTTTCTTTTTTTAGAGTGCATTAACTACATTGAGCACTATGGTTTAAAGAGATTTATGACTGCATCCGGAAGGTATGAGAGGGTTGAAGCTCACCATTCTTGGAATTCTAACCACAACATTGGAAGGATAGTTCTTTATGAGCTAACAAGGCATAGTGACCACCACTATAAGGCTTCAAAAAAATATCAAATACTGGACTCATACGACAAAAGCCCTCAGCTACCATTTGGATATCCTGCATCGATACTATTAAGTCTTGTTCCACCCTTATGGTTTTATTTTATTAATCCTTTGGTGCCAGCCAAAATGAAAGGTGAATGAAAAATCAAATTAGGTTAAGGTTTGCGCCTAGCCCAACAGGACCATTACACATTGGAGGACTACGTACAGCGCTGTTCAACTATTTATTTGCTAAAAAAATGGGTGGAGAATTGGTGCTTAGAATTGAAGATACTGACAAAAAAAGAACTGTTAAAAAAAGTCAAAAACATATTGAAGAATCCCTAAGTTGGTTAGGAATAGATTTCGACGAATCTACGTCAAAAGGTGGTGATTATGGACCCTATAATCAAAGTGAGAGAGGATCAATTTATATAAAGTATGCTAACGAACTAGTTGAAAAAGGTTTGGCGTATTATGCTTTTGACACAACAGAAGCATTAGACTTAGAGAGAAAAAGTCATGAAAAAAAGGGGAAGACCTTT
>CACCIQ010000033.1 GCA_902546095.1 uncultured Bacteroidota bacterium | reverse complement strand
AAGATGAGTTATTAAATAAAAAAATTAACTTGTTATTAGAGCAGTTTATTTAGATGTATTTTAAAAGAGTTTTAAATTATGTTTTCAGTTTCAAAAAATATTTTTTATTAAATATTCTTTTTAGTGTTTTTTATGCGCTTTTTAGTGCAGTTGCTTTTCTTTCACTTATGCCAATGCTTGAAGTTTTATTTAATGGCGTCAATGATATTAAAGAAAAACCTCAACTTGAATTATCCAACAACCTGGGTGAGTTTATTGAAAATTGGCTCAATTTTCAGGTAAGTAGTTTTGCTGCAGATGATAATCAAAAAGCTATACTTTTTGTAGTTGGTGTTGTTATTATTTTATTTTTCTTAAAAAATATTTCAAATTATTTTGCTTTATTCTTTTCTACATTAATTAGAAATGGTGTTATTAAAAATCTTAAAAAAAATATTTACGAAAAAATCATAACTCTACCATTAAGTTATTTTTCAAAAAATAAAAAAGGAGATTTAATATCCAGAATGTCATCTGACGTAATTGAAGTTCAAAATTCATTTTTATCAATAATTGAAATATTTATCCGAGATCCATTGACCATTGCTTTCACAATTGGAGCAATGTTCATTATTAGCTATAAACTAACTCTTTTTGTCATAGTATTTATTCCTGTTTCTGGCTTCATAATATCTTTTATCGGAAAGACATTAAAAAGGAAATCGTTACTTGTTCAAAAAGAACAAGCAGAGCTTACATCAATAACTGAAGAAACTATAAATGGAATAACAATTATCAAAAGTTTTTTAGCTGAGAGTTTTTTTAAAAATAAGTTTGATAAAACAAACACTAATTTTTTAAGTTTTTCAAATAAATTGATAAACCGACAAAATATTGCTGCACCCCTTAGTGAGTTTTTAGGAATTCTTGTTATTGCTGTATTGCTATGGTATGGTGGTCAATTAGTATTAATAGATATGGAACTTAAACCTGCAGCTTTTATTACTTACATGGGCTTAGCTTATGGTGTTTTAACACCTGCAAAGTCAATAAGTAAAGCTTTTTATTCATTGAAAAAGGGTAATGCAGCTGCAGAGAGAGTATTTGAAATTATTGATTCTAAAAGTGAGTTTTTTGATGATTCAAATAAAGAAAACTTAGATTCATTTAAAAAATGTATTGAATTTAAAAATGTAAGTTTTAAATATGAAAATGCAACTGTTTTAAATAATATCTCACTTAAAGTAAATAAAGGCGAAATGGTTGCAATTGTAGGCTCATCAGGAAGTGGAAAATCAACACTGGTTAATTTAATCCCTAGATTTTTTGACATAGTATCAGGAAAAATTTTGATTGATGATATTGATATTAATGATTTATCAAGATTAAAAATTAGGTCTTTGATTGGTATAGTTAGCCAAGACTCTATACTATTCAATACCTCAATCAAAGAAAATATTATACTTGGAGATAGTAAAGGAAATATAGATGAAAAACTTTCTGAGTCTTTGAGCATTGCTAATGCTGATGAGTTTATTAATGAACTTGACGATCAAGATAATTATAATGTTGGTGACAATGGTTCAAATCTTTCGGGTGGACAAAAACAAAGACTGGCTATTGCAAGAGCAGTTTACTCAAATTCTCCAATATTAATTCTTGATGAGGCAACATCATCTTTAGATTCAAAGTCTGAAAAATTGGTACAGGACGCAATTGATAAATTAATGATTAATAAAACATCTATTGTTATTGCCCACAGATTATCAACAATACAAAATGCAAATAAAATTATTGTTTTAGATAAAGGTGAGATTGTAGAGCAAGGTAACCATGATCAACTTATCAAAAATGATAGTTACTATAAAAAATTGATAGCCCTTCAATCATTCAAGTAAGAGTTTTGTTGATAAATTCTTCAAAAGGTTAAAAACAATAATAATAATAAACTACTTTCTAGAATTTTTTAATCTAAATTTGGGATAGTAGCAATGGTATCATTTTTTAAATCTAAAAATTCTGAGATTTTTGCTGTAAACACTACAGTTAAACTGAGGAAAGATGATATCGAAAAACTAATTTGGCTATTTTCAAATTCTGAATACTTAGATAAAAAAATTATCAATCATAATTTTATAGGTCCCCGTAAAACGATGGTAACGCCCTGGTCTACCAATGCTGTAGAAATTACTCAAAATATGGGAATAGAAAATATTATTAGGATTGAGAAATTTTTTCCATTTAATAAGGATACTGATTACGACAGCATGACAAGCCAACTTTATAAAAATTTAGATCAAGAAATTTTTAAGATAGATATTAAGCCTGATGAAATAAAAGAAATTGATAATATTAAAAAATATAATGAGGATGAAGGTTTAGCATTAAGTAATGATGAAGTAGAGTACTTAGAAAACCTTTCAAAAAAGGTAAATAGAAAATTAACTGATTCTGAAGTTTTTGGATTTTCGCAAGTCAACTCTGAACATTGTAGACATAAAATTTTTAATGGAACTTTTATAATTGAGAATAACCAAATGTCTGAGTCACTATTTGAGCTAATAAAAAAAACAACAAAAAAAAATCCAAATCAAGTTGTTTCTGCTTACAAAGATAATGTTGCATTTATAGATGGACCACTTGTAAAACAGTTTGCACCTAAATTTGGTCACAAACCTTCTGTATATCAAGAAACTGATTTAAATACTGTTATATCACTTAAAGCAGAAACTCATAATTTCCCAACAACAGTGGAACCATTTAGTGGAGCAGCAACAGGGTCAGGGGGAGAAATTAGGGATAGACTAGCAGGCGGACAAGGATCTTTGCCATTAGCTGGAACAGCAGTATACATGACTCCTTATCCAAGGTTTGAAAATCAAGCAATTGGCTTTAAAGACAGAAATTGGTTATATCAAAAACCTAAAGAAATTTTAATTAAAGCATCCAATGGTGCATCTGATTTTGGAAATAAGTTTGGTCAGCCTCTAATTTCTGGTTCACTTTTGACATTTGAACACAATGAAAATAATAGATTACTTGGTTTTGATAAAGTAATCATGCTAGCTGGTGGGATTGGTTTTGCCAATTCTAAACATTCAAAAAAATTAAAGATTAAGGAAGGTGATTTAATTATTGTACTTGGTGGTGATAATTATAGAATTGGTATGGGTGGTGCTGCTGTGTCATCAACTGAGACTGGAAAATATAGCTCAGGAATTGAACTAAATGCAGTTCAAAGATCTAATCCTGAGATGCAGAAAAGAGTTTCTAATGCAATCCGGTCGATTGTTGAGTCAAGTAATAATTTCATAAAATCTATACATGACCATGGTGCTGGTGGTCATTTAAATTGTATTTCAGAATTAGTTGAGGAAACAGGAGGTGTTTTAAACGTTGATGATTTACCAGTTGGAGACTCAACTCTTTCAGCCAAAGAAATAATTGGAAATGAATCCCAAGAAAGAATGGGGTTGGTAATTAGTCCAGATGACTTAAATAAAATTGAAGAAATATGTAAGAGAGAAAACGCACCAATCTATGTTGTTGGAGAAGTTAAGGAAAACTCAAGGTTTCATGTTCATTCATCAACAAACAAAAGAAAAATAATTGATCTTGAATTATCAGATTTTTTTGGCAATTCGCCAAAAACTATGTTGTACGATAAAAAATTAAAGTTTAGTTATAATAATTTTAAATACAACGAAAGTTTAATTGAAGAATATTTAGTAAAGGTTTTAAATTTAGAATCTGTTGCCTGCAAAGATTGGTTAACTAATAAAGTTGATAGATGTGTCACAGGTAAAGTTGCTATGCAACAGTGTACTGGCCCTTTGCAGCTTCCATTAAATAATTGCGGGGTTATGGCTTTAGATTTTAACTCGATGGATGGAGTTGCAACATCAATTGGACACTCTCCATTAACTAGTTTAATTAATTCAGGAAGTGGCTCAAGAAACTCTATTGGTGAAGCTTTAACGAATATTATTTGGTCACCTTTGAAGAATGAATTGAGCTCAATTTCACTCTCTGCTAACTGGATGTGGCCGGCAAATAATGAAGGTGAAAATTCTAGACTTTATGAAGCGGTAAAAGCATGCTCAGATTTTTGCATAGATCTAGGTATAAATGTACCAACAGGAAAAGACTCCCTATCAATGAAGCAGAAATATCCAAAAAAAGAAGTTATTGCACCAGGTACCGTGATTATATCAGCTACAGGTCATACAAATGATCTAAGAAAAACAATTGAACCTTATTTAACTTACAATAATTCAAATATATATTATGTAAATATGTCCTCATGTGAATATGAACTTGGAGGATCTGCACTATTTCAAGCGTTTAATAAAATTGGAGAGAAATCAAATGATATTTTATCAGCAAAAAAGTTTAAGAAAATTTTTAATTCAATACAAATAGCAATAAAGAATGGTTTGGTTGAATCTGGTCATGATATTAGTTCAGGTGGTATGATTACCTGCTTACTTGAGATGTGTTTTGTTAGTGATAATATTGGATTAAATATTGATTTATCACAAATAAAAGAAGAAGATGTTGTTAAAGTTTTGTTCAGTGAAAACCATGGATTAATTATTAAAGCAGATAAAAAAA
>CACCIQ010000032.1 GCA_902546095.1 uncultured Bacteroidota bacterium | reverse complement strand
ATCCGAAATATGAGTAGTGAAGAACGTTACAAATGGTACATTAGGACTTACTCAAAAATAGCTATTGATCAAATGAAAAAAAATAAAATCCCTGCAAGTATTAAATTGGCACAAGGTTTAGTTGAATCTGGTGCTGGGGGCAGTAATTTAGCTCTTAAATCTAATAATCATTTTGGAATTAAATGTCATCAAGAATGGAGAGGTAAAAAAGTTTATCATGATGATGATGAAAAAGATGAATGCTTTAGAAAGTATAAAAATGCTGAAGAAAGTTATAAAGATCATTCTGAGTTTTTAACAACCAGGGGGAGATATTCTTTTTTGTTTAAACTTCCTAATAAGGATTATGTAAAATGGGCAAATGGTTTAAAAAAGGCTGGTTATGCAACAGACCCTAGATATCCAGAAAAATTAATCACTGTTATAGAAAAATATAAACTTTGGAAATTTGATGGCTCAAAAAAACAGATTACAAAGTCAAAAAAATCAAGGGATGAAAGAAGCAACAATGATTCTAACTATGTTGTAAAAAAGGGAGATACATTATATTCAATTTCCAAAAAATACAATATTTCTATAAATGAGATAAAGAAAAAAAATAAACTAAAAAATGACCAACTTAATATTGGTCAAAGATTAAAAATTTAGCCTGTCTTCATCGCCTCATCTATCATGGCAATACAATAATTCAAATGACTTTTTAAAACTTTATCAGAATATCTTTTTACTGCCTTATTTAAATCTTTCTTCAAATCCATCAAAGTGCCCATAGTTATTGATCTTATATCAGATACATCAACTTTTATAGATGTAATATAAGAGCCCCAGCCAGGTCTAGTAGGTGGCTGTTCATTTTTCATAATATATCCGAGTCTAGAAATAAAGGTTTTTTGTAAATTTCTTCTGTACACATCTATTGATTTAGTATTTTTTATTTCAGACCAAATTCCATCTTTCAAATCAACCATCATTTCATTTAACGAATACGCATTAGTTCCATTTAAAGCTTCATTTTCAATCATTCTTGCCATTCTGCCAAAATCAAGAACTCTATTTAAGTAACTAGACTGTACCCCTCTAATTCTATTTGTTGTACCAGCATATTCAATTTTATTTAAAATATTCTTATCAATCATCCAATAGGGTGTTTCAAATAGATGTTTGTTTAAAAAGTTTACACATGCTTTTTGATGATTTTTGTCTACATGTGTATAGACTGCACCATCCTGGTCAGCAGTTTTATAGAATTGATAGACGCCTCCAATATTTGTTGCAACATGTCCCATATATCTTCTAAATTGTCCTAAAATCTGACCATATATATATTCCATTTCATCATAGGTTTCACCATCTTCCGTTGTCCATTCCATGAGTTTCGGTAAAATTCTTTTTAAATTTTTAATGCCGTACTCACTAGCTTTTATTGCATCATCGCCTAAATCCTCAGTTTGAGAGCTTGGATCAATACTTCCACTGGGGCCAAACCTATATGTTAAATCATCTTCTTTCTCTCTAATCCAGCTTCTTAATATTTCTTTTTCTTCTTCCTCTGAAACACCAAGAATAGGTTTATATCCCCACATCACTGAATATCTGTCATAAATACCAACATTTGGTGTTTCCCAGTCAGAAGGCATTAAGGCAACACCTTTATCTTCAGGTTGAGCAACATAATTAAATCGAGCATAATCCATTATTGAAGGAGATGTTCCATATTTTTTTGTAAATGTTGCTGATCTCAGTGAATCTACAGGATAAGCACTGCTACTTCCCATATTGTGTGGAAGTCCTATTGTGTGTCCAAATTCATGTGAGGATACAAATCTTATTAATTCACCCATAACCTCATTTCTAAATTCAACTCCTCTAGCTTCTGGATCAACTGCTGATGCTTGAACAAAATACCAATTTCTTAATAATTTCATCACATTGTGGTACCAGTTGATATCAGATTCTATAATTTCACCTGATCTTGGATCACTAACGTGTGGACCATTTGCATTTAGAGTTGATGATGCAAGATATCTAACAGTTGAGTACCTAACATCTTCTGGACTCCAATCAGGATCTTCTTCCTTTGAAGGAGGATCTTTACATATTACAGCATTTTTAAAACCAGCTTCTTCAAAAGCCGCATTCCAATCCTCAATTCCCTGTTTGAGGTATTTTCTCCATTTCATTGGAGTTGCTCTGTCAATATAATAAACAATAGGTTTCTTTGGTTCAACTAACTCACCGTTTTTAAATTTTTCAATATCCTCATCTTTGACCTCTAACCTCCATCTGTCAAGATATGTTACAGTTTCAGCTTCTTGATTATCAATCCCATAGTCTGTTTGACTTGTCGTGAACCATCCAACTCTCTCATCAAAATATCTTCTTTTCATTGGTTCCTTTGGAAGTAATATCATAGAGTTGTTTAACAACATTGAAATTTGACCATTTTTTGCGTTTGACGACTTATAAGTTTTAATGTGTTTTGCCTCTATATTAAGCGGAAAACTTCTAATTGATTCTATGAAAGATAGTTTCGTATCTAAACTTGTTATATTATTTCTTTTTCTACTTGACTGAGGATAACCAAATGATTTAACATCATTTTTATATAAGCTAGTAACATCTATGACGTAAGAGTTTTTATCTTGATTTTCAACTTCAATTTTAAAACTGGCAATAATTGGCTCAAAATTGGAATTTGAAACTGCCTCTTTGATTGGAAGCGAGTCAGATGCATAGTTTGAGAATGAAAGTTCTTTAAGTAGTAAGTTGTTATTAAATTTTTGCCAACTCAAAACTTGCTCACTTAGTTTGTGTGCACCTAAAGGAATCTCTTTAGCCATTTTTGCAATTCTAGTTACCATTAACATATCTCTACCAAGCAAACTATCATTAATTTCATAGTAATATTTTTCATCAACCTTGTGTACATCAAATAAACCTTGATCGGTTACAGCTTTATCTGTTATAATATCAGAGTATGTTTTCTCTTTTTTATCCTTGTCAGATTTCTCAGGTTTTTTTTGTGAAAAAACTGCAGAGCTGAAAAGAAGTAATGTAAAAAAAATAGAAAGAAATTTAATATGGTAGTATGTTTTCATAATTATGCGATAGAGTTATAAAATTAAATTACAAAAAATGATTAAACTATTTCAATAAAAAGTCTATCATTTGTTTTTGAAACTTTAACTAAATTTTTTTTAGTAAGATTTTTAATGCTTTTATCCCATTTTTTATTGCTAAGTCCAGAGTTATCCTTTACAAAACTGAGTTCAACTTTTTCAAGATTTTTTACTTGATCGTAAATGGATTTTTCATCAATACTTAAATCAGCTAATGCATTATTTTCAGGCTTCATTTGAGGGAAGAAAATAACTTCTTGTATTGAACGATGATTAGTTAGCAACATAACCAATCTATCTATACCAATGCCTATACCTGATGTTGGTGGCATTCCATATTCCAGAGATCTTACAAAATCGTGATCGATAAACATTGCTTCTTCATCACCTTTTTCAGATAGTTTTAATTGATCTTCAAATCTTTCAAGCTGATCAATAGGATCATTAAGTTCAGAGTATGCATTAGCTATTTCACTTCCATTAATCAATAATTCAAATCTTTCAGTTAGTTGTGGATTTTCTCTGTGCTCCTTTGTTAAAGGACTCATCTCTTTTGGATAATCAATTATAAAAGTAGGCTGAATGAAATTTGACTCACATTTTTCACCAAAAATTTCATCGATTATTTTACCCTTACCCATTGTTTCATCAATTTCAACTCCAATTTTTTTGGCGGCTTCAGCTAATTCTTTTTCATTTAGGATCAAAGCGTCAATTCCTGTTTCATTTTTTATTGCATCAAGTATCCCAATTTTTTCATATGGTCCTTTGAAATTAATCTCTTTATTTTCAAATTTAACAGTTGAGGATCCAAGAGTATCAATTGTAACTTTTTCAAGTAATTTTTCTGTAAAACTCATCATCCAGTTATAGTCTTTATATGCTACATAAAACTCTAAGTTTGTAAACTCTGGATTATGTGATCTATCCATTCCTTCGTTTCTAAAATCTTTTGCAAATTCAAATACACCATCAAACCCTCCTACAATTAGTCTTTTTAAATACAATTCATTTGCAATTCTCATGTATAGGGGAATATTCAGTGAATTATGATGAGTGATAAATGGTTTAGCTGCAGCACCTCCTGGAATTGGTTGTAAAATTGGTGTTTCAACTTCAACAAAACCTTCATTCTCAAGGGAGGATCTAATTGATGAAATAATTTTAGACCTTTTTAAAAATGTTTCTTTAACATGGCTATTTACAATTAGATCTACATATCGCTGCCTATACCTTAACTCAGGTGAACTAAATTCATCATATGTATTACCATCGCTATCAGTTTTTGGAAGGGGCAGAGGTTTTAAGGATTTGGACAACAATTTAAAATCTTTAACCAAAATTGTCATTTCTCCAACTTTAGTTTTAAATAATTCACCTTCAATCCCAATTATGTCACCTATATCTAATAGTTTTTTATAGAGTTCATTATATTTCGTTTTATCATCTCCAACACAAATTTCATCTCTGTTAAAATATACTTGAATTCTTCCACTACTATCTTGAAGTTCTGCAAAACTCGCATTACCTTGAATTCTTCTAGACATTAATCTTCCGGCTACAATCACTTTCTCACCTTCAATAAAATTTGATTTAATATTAGATGAGTTTGTAGTAACCTGGAATAATTCAGCAGGATAAGGATTGATTCCAAGCTTTCTGATTTTGTTTAGCTTTTCTCGTCTAATTAA
>CACCIQ010000031.1 GCA_902546095.1 uncultured Bacteroidota bacterium | reverse complement strand
AAAACAACAAAGAATCTTCCCAAAGATCAAAGAAAAAAAATGGAGTTACCACCGAACGCCTATGCTGAAAGAATGTGGGAACTATCAATGAATCCTTATACAGGAAGGACAGAACCGGAAAAACTTTTCAGATTACAAAAAGAGTTAAGAGAAAAAAATGATCCACAAAATCGAATTGCTGGTGTTCCTGGCGAACCAAATAATGATGAAACAAAATGGGTTCACAGAGGACCGTACAATGTAGGTGGTCGTACAAAAGCCATGATGTGGGACCCCAATGACCCTTCAAATGAGACAGTATTTGCAGGTGGAGTCTCTGGCGGTATATTCAAAAATACTAGTATATCCAACCCCAACTCACCTTGGACTTTGGTCGATGAAAATATGCCCCAAAACTTAGCAGTTTCATCCATTACTTTCGATCCAAATGATACAAAAACCTTTTATGTTGGTACTGGTGAATCGTACACTGCCGGCGACGCCCTTGGAAACGGTTTGTGGAAATCATCAGATGGTGGAGACTCATGGAATAAAGTAATGGGAGGAGACACACAAACAAGTTATGTTAGTGAATATAATGTAGTCGAAATTGTTGTTCCAAATTCTAATAGGACATATCGTTACACCGAAGCTTCCTTTGGACCTAGCGTGCCATCTGACTCTGCTATTGTTAAAGATGCAATCTTGGGTCAAGATGCAGCAAACGACGGTGATCAAGGGGATGGAACCAATACTGATGGTTGTTCGTCGCTGTCAAACTCCTCTTCCGTGAATGGAAAAATTGCTATTGTTGACAGGGGATCTTGTTACTTTGCAACAAAAACAGTTAATGCTCAAGCAGCTGGAGCCAAACTCTTAATTATTGTTAACAATCAAGATGGTCCACCCGTTGGTATGGCCGCACCCAGCGACGGCTCGGTTGATTTAGGTGCAATTACTATCCCAACTATCATGATTTCCAGATCTGATGGAAATAATTTAAAGAATCTTTTAGAGAATAATGATACAGTCAGATTATCAGTTCAAAAAACTGTTCAAGTTGCATCAGGATATACAATTGTTCCTGGGACATTCTACATAAATGATGTTGTTGTTAGAAATAATAATGGCTCGTCAGAAATTTATGCAGCAGTTGGTCTCTCAGGAAACAGAGATACCGCATCTACACTATTTGGTGGAGAAGATTATGGGCTCTATAAGTCTACTGATGGTGGCGAAAATTGGAAAAAACTTGAAATTTATATTGATAACTCAACAAGACCAATACAGCCTATTGATTTAGAAATTAGTCCTACAGATAATACACTTTGGGTTTCTTCAACAAGAGATTTTTCCGGTAATGGTGGTGGAGGAATTTGGCAGTCTGATGACTCAGGAGAAAATTTTTCAAAAAAATACCAGGTTGACGAAGAATATGTTCCAGGTAGAACTGAAATAGAAATTACAGCAAATAACACAGTCTGGATTTTCTCATCAACTCAAGATGATTCTCCAGTCAAAATCTTCAAGGGGAATAATGGATTAAATGGAGCTCCAACAGCTATTGATTTACCTGTTGCTGTTGATATCAATGGTGATTTTACGAGATCTCAACACTGGTATGATCAAATGTTAGAAGCTGACCCTGTAAATCCTAATAAAGTTTTTGTTGGTGGTATTAACTTACATAGAACAACTAATGGTGGAGCAACAGGAACCACTAATCCATGGACTCAATTGAGCCAATGGTATGGTGGAACTTTTAATGGTACATCATATCAATATGTTCATGCTGATCAACATGGAGCCTCAATTTTGGAATCAGATCCAAATAAAATTCTTTTTGGAAATGATGGTGGAGTTTTCTTGTCAATGGATGGTGGTAACAATATGAGTTCGAGAAATGACAATTACCACACTTCACAATACTATACTGTTGCTGTGGCTCCATCAACAATGTTTACTGATCATCGAGTTACTGTCAGTGGAAGAGACTTAAGGAATTTAGCGTCATTTCCAAAAACAGTCACGCAGGCCGAAGCTGGTAGACAAGATGTATTTGTTGGTGGATTACAAGATAATGGAACTCAGTTCTCTGTAGACAGAAGCAATGGATCAACAACATCAACAAGATCAGGTGGTGGGGATGGTGCAGCTACTATGTTTTCCCAAAATCCAGACAATAAATATTTTATACAAAATTATGTTTACAATAACGATGTGCGTGCAGTAAATTTAAATGGAACCAATTCAGTAGAATTTGACTTATTGAATGAAGGAGGCTCCAACGGTGATTTTATAACAACACAAACCTTAGATTCAAACCAAGGTGTTGTATTTTCTAATTATGGTAATAATAGAATTATTGTAATATATGATTGGGATGATTTTAATGAAGAAGATCGTAATACAAATGCTCCAAGTTTCATACTTGAAAATTCTACATTTTTAACTTCCAATGTATCAGCATTAACCGTATGTCCTCACACCAAAGTATCATCAACATTGTACTTTGGTACTGAGGCAGGCCAAGTTGTTAAAGTTGAAAATGCTAATTCTGTTCCTAATGCTACTACTGGTCAATCGAATGCAACTTTTACCAGCTTAACAGATCAAAAATTTGTAGGTAGTGTTTCTGATATTGAAATTGGAAAAGACGAAAATCACATTTTTGTGACTTTCCATAATTACGGAGTTGAAAATATTTTTTACTCAAGTGATGGAGGTGATACATGGCAAGAAAAAGAAGGTGATTTACCGGACATTCCTGTGAGATGTATTTTACAAAACCCGTTGCTTGAAAATGAAGTAATTGTTGGTACTGAACTTGGTGTTTGGTATACTAAAGATTTTGATACCTCCAACCCATCATGGTCTCAAGCAAATGCAGGTATGAAAGATGTTAGAATTACAGATTTAGACATGAGAGATGACTATAAGGTATTTGCAGCTACTTACGGCTTGGGGATTTACTCATCATATTTCACTGAGACTGGAGGAGACCCTGCTATTAAAATATCAACTGATGTTGATAATATAACAATATTTAAGGGCGAAAGTGGTTCTTTTAATCTTGATTACAAAGCCTTAAATGACTTTAATGAAGAGGTTGAATTCTCAATTGATGGATTACCCCAGGGTACAACTGTTGATTATGATCCAAGTAAGAAATTAACAATTAATCAAGACGGTACATTAGGCATCACTCTCAATATTGATGAAAACGCTGACACCAAGAGTTATCCTCTGACAATAAATGCTATTTCAAATACACAAAATTTAACAACTGGTATACTACTTGAAGTCACATCTGACGATATTGATAATGATGGAATCAAAAATGACGTAGATAATTGTCCTGACACTTACAATCCAAATCAAAGTGATTTTGATGGTGATGATATTGGTGATGTCTGTGATTCTAATCCGCTTCCTAATGACACATTTAGTCTACAATCATCAAATGAAACTTGTAGAAGTTCTAATGATGGTAAATTGAAACTAGATATTAAAACAGACGGAGCTCTAAGTGATTCTAATATTAATTTTACAGTAGCTGTAACTGGCGGACCATCTGGATATACTCATACACCTGAACTCTTAGCTGGAAATTCATGGACAATAGAAAATCTTGAAGCTGCCACTTACACTGTTTGTTTGACCACAGACTTTATCACTAATTACGAGCAATGTTTCAATGTTATAATTACAGAACCTCAAGATCTTGCTGTTTTAACATCTCAAGCAAGAGGATCTGATATACTTAACATGACAATGTCTGGAAGTGAAAGCTATACTATTGTACATAACAATAATCCAATAAAAACATCTAAATCTAAATTTGATCTGGATCTTAAAAAAGGACTTAACATAATTAAAGTATATGCTGAAAAAGAATGTCAAGGAATTTATGAAGAAACAATCTTTAACTCTGAAAATATTTTATTAAGTCCTAATCCAGCAAGAACATCATCAAAACTATGGATAGGTGGAGATGATAAAAATGTAAACGTAAGCATGTTTGATAATGCTGGAAGACTGCTTTGGACAAATGAAAATAATGTTCCAAGCTCAAGATCAATAGATATACAAGTTTCTAATTTAAGACCTGGCCTTTACTACGTCAAAGTTGAATCAGAAACTGTTAAACAAACCGCAAAACTTATAAAAGAATGAAGAAGTTAAAATACATATTATTTATATCGTTAGTTTTATTAATATCCTGTAATGGAAAAGAAGGAGGAGGTGGAGACGGAGGCGTCGATCCACCACCGCCAGTACCATCACCAACTGCAGCTACTCTCAATACACCTGCCAAAAACTCAGAGTGTTTAGACGGTGAAAATGTTGAGTTTAAATGGACTGCTTCCGATAATACGGACAGTTATGATATTACAATAAAAAACTTACTCACTCAGGCTATTATTAGTCAAACAACGACGTCAACTACATTAACAATAAAGCTTGAAAAAGGTAATCCATACTCATGGTTTATTACATCAAAATCTAATACCACAATTGATACTGCGGAAAGTGAGAAGTGGAAATTTTATCTTAAGGGTGATCCCGTTGAAAACTATTCCCCTTTCCCTGCTGATTTGATAAGCCCAAAATCTGAAGCGACTGTGACATCTGGTTCAATAAAATTTGAATGGTCAGGAAGTGATGCTGATTCAGGTGATACTTTAAAATATGATGTTTATGTTGGATCGGCAAATCCTCCAACGACTAAAATTGCAACCAATCACTCATCTAGCTCAATTAATCATGCAATTAATGATGCAGGGACATACTATTGGAAAGTAATTACTAAAGATAATTCTGGAAGTAATTCAGACTCTGGGGTTGCAAAATTTAAGGTCGTAAATTAAATTTTTTAAGGGCGA
>CACCIQ010000030.1 GCA_902546095.1 uncultured Bacteroidota bacterium | reverse complement strand
TTCCATATTATCAAAATAACATGGTGTACCTCCACCCAGTGATAAAACAAAGCAATCTTTATTGTCTAGAATTTTAATTAAAATTTCTCTTTCAATTTCTCTAAACCTAACTTCACCTAAATCTTCAAAAAGCTCTGTTATTGTTTTGGAATAAAATAATTCAATTTCGTGATCTAAATCAACAAAATTTAAGTTGAGTTTTTGTGAAAGTTTTCTACCTATTTTAGTCTTTCCACAACCCATATATCCTAATAGTATGATAGGTGAATTCATATTTAACAAATTTATGAGAAATAATCTTTGAAATGTATGTTTACGGCCCTATATTTGCAAGCGTTTGAAAAAGACCTGGTAGCTCAGCTGGTAGAGCATCTCCCTTTTAAGGAGAGGGTCCTGGGTTCGAACCCCAGCCAGGTCACTACTCTAGCGCACGTGGCGGAACTGGTAGACGCGCTAGGTTGAGGGCCTAGTGGGAAATATCCCTTGGAGGTTCGAGTCCTCTCGTGTGCACAACTCATAAATTTAAAAAACACTAACTTATATATATTGAAGAAGAAGGTTTTTATAATAGGTTCTGGATTCTCATCTTTGTCAGCTGCATGTTACCTATCCAAATCTGGCTATGATGTTCATGTTTTTGAGAAAAATAATTCTCTTGGTGGAAGAGCAGCACAATTTAAAGCTAATGGTTTCACATTTGATATGGGGCCTAGCTGGTATTGGATGCCAGATGTTTTTGAAAGATTTTTTAATGATTTTGGAAAGTCATCAAAAAATTTCTATAAACTAAAAAAACTAAACCCAGCCTATAGAGTAATATTTGATAAAGAAAATCAGATTCAAATTGGAGATAATATTGATAATATTTCTAGTCAGTTTGAAAAAATTGAAAAAGGAAGTGGTGAAAAATTAAAAAAGTTTTTAAAAGAGTCTAAAGAAAATTATGATCTGGCAGTTACAAACATGTTGTATAAAATGCCTGGAAAATCAATTTTTGAACTTATCAACTCAAAAACAATTTTAAAGGTTAATTTATTTTTTACTAACATTAAAAATGATATTGAAAAAAGATTCAAAGATTCAAGATTGAGGTCTGTTCTACAATTTCCAGTCTTATTTTTAGGCGCAAAGCCCTCAAATACACCTGCCTTCTATAATTTTATGAATTATGCTGATTTTGGTTTAGGAACATGGCAACCTAAAAATGGATTCTACGATGTAGTAAAAGCAATGGTTAGTGTAGCTGAAGAGAATGGGGTAGTTTTTAACACTAACTCTGAAATCAATAAAATAGAAATTGAAAAAAAACAAGTTAAAGGAATTTATGTTAATGGTGAACTACAAAAATGTGATATTCTAATTTCAGGTGCTGATTATCACCACACAGAATCTTTACTGGAGGAGAGATATCGGCAATATTCTGAATCTTATTGGAATAATAGAACTTGGTCCCCCTCTTCTCTATTGTTTTATTTGGGTCTTAATAAAAAATTATCAAATCTGAATCACCACAATTTATTTTTTGACACTGATTTTGATAAACATGCAAATGAGATTTATACAAATCCAAAATGGCCTTCAAATCCATTATTTTATTTAAACATTACTTCAAAAACATATAACCATACAGCTCCTCCCGGACACGAAAACTGCTTTATTTTAATTCCACTTTCTACCAATTTAGAAGACTCTGAAACGATCCGTGAAAAGTATTTTAAAATTGTTTTAGACAGAATAAAAAGAATTAGTGGAAATGATATTGAAAAACATATTATATACAAGAGAAGTTTTTGTGTTAGTGATTTTAAAGAAACTTATAATTCCTTTGGCGGAAATGCGTATGGATTGGCTAATACGCTAATGCAAACCGCGTTTTTACGTCCAAAACTACAAAGTAAAAAAGTAAAAAAATTGTATTTTAGTGGACAGTTAACTGTACCTGGACCAGGCGTCCCCCCTGCAATTGTGTCAGGAAAGCTTGTTTCAGATATAATTATAAACAATGAAAGAACTTTTTGATAAAATCTCAGAAGAGTGTTCAAAAAATGTAACTAAGTCTTACAGTACATCATTTAGCTTAGCAACCAAAATGCTTTCAAGCAACATAAGACAGGATATTTATAATATTTATGGATTTGTCAGATTTGCAGATGAAATAGTTGATACATTTCATTCGTATAATAAAAAAGAGTTGTTTTCCAGATTTGTTGATGATCTAAATTATTCTCTCATTGATGGTATTAGCTTAAATCCAATTTTAAATTCTTTTCAAAAGACGGTTAATAAATATAATATTGATAAAAGTCTGATCGATGCCTTTCTTAAAAGTATGGAGCAAGATCTGGATAAAAAAAAATATAAAAGCTTAAAAGAATATAAAGATTACATATACGGCTCTGCCGATGTTGTTGGACTAATGTGTTTAAAAGTATTTGTTGGAGGTAATAATGATGATTTTAATAGACTCAAACCGTATGCTATGTCTCTTGGTTCTGCATTTCAAAAAGTTAATTTTTTGAGAGACTTAAATGATGATTACAAAAAGTTAAATAGAATTTATTTCCCTGGTATTGATTATAAAACATTTAATGAAGATGCAAAGAATAATATTATGATTGATATTGAAAAAGATTTTGCTAAAGCTTTAAAGGGAATTTATATGCTCCCCAACAACTCTAAATTTGGAGTTTATGCTGCTTACAAATATTATAAAAGACTTCTAAGAAAATTAGATAGGGCATCATATTTGCAGATAAAAAGTAAAAGAGTTCGAGTGCCTAACTATCAAAAAGTTGATGTCTTGGCCCGTTCCTACGTCAGATACAGATTAAATATTTTATAATAATGGAAACTTTTTTTTGGATACTATCTCTCTTAGGTGCTTTTTCAATAATGGAATTTATGGCTTGGTTCACACATAAATATATTATGCATGGTTTCCTATGGTATCTTCATGAGGACCATCATAAAAAAGATCATGATTCTTGGTTTGAAAGAAACGATACATTTTTTCTTTTTTATGCCATTGTAAGCATGCTTTTTGTTCTTTCATGGGCCAAACTAGATTTTTTCTATGGTCTCCCAATCGCAATTGGGATTTTTCTTTATGGTTTCACATATTTTGTAGTTCATGACATATTTATTCACCAAAGGTTCAAAATGTTCAGAAATATTGATAATAAATATGCTAAGGGAATTAGAAGAGCTCACAAAATTCATCATAAAAATATCCATAAAAATGGTGGTGAATGTTTTGGAATGTTGGTTGTTCCTTTTAAATATTTTAAATAAGCGAAACCTCTACAGCTGCAGCTGCACAGTCAAATCCTTTATTTCCATATTTTCCTCCACTCCTATCCAATGCTTGTTGGTAATTATCATCCGTAAGTAAACATAAAATAATTGGGGCTTTTCCATTAATGTTTAAGTCCTTAATACCATCAAAAACTGATTGTGAAATATATTTGAAGTGAGAAGTTTCACCTCTAATTATACTTCCAATTGCCAAAATAGCATCATATTTTTCAAAGGACTGTAATTTAGAGCATGCATAAATTAGTTCGAAGCTTCCAGGAACTTTTAGTTCAAAGATCTCATCATTTGTGATGCCAATTTTATCAAAAAAACTATATGCACCTTCCAACAATCTGTTAATTATTTCAGGATTCCATTCAGAACACACTATAGCAAACTTTTTACTTGATCTGTTTACTGCTACTTTTAGTTTATCTATATCTAGATTAGAAGATTTGTCTTTAGTAGACATAATTATTTGACTTGTTCTAATTTAATATCAATTAAATTAGCTTCATTTGACTTGGGAAAGTCGTCCTTAATTTCCTGAAAATATTTTTTAGCATCATTTAATTTTCCTAACTCCTTCGCCAAATCTCCAGCTTTTTGTAGAATAAGAGGCCGTATAAAACTATTATTTGTATATGACAAAGCAGATTCATAATAATTAAGTCCATCTTCAAACTGATTTAGTTGAACAAAGGCATCACCAATGGTTGCATAACTGAGTGATTGAAGAATTTCATCGTCAGAGGAAAAATTTTCCAAAAATTCAATAGCAAGATCATACTTTTTTAAATTGTAATATGCCATACCCGCAGAGTAGTACGAAATATTTGATGCATGTGTACCTGAATAATTTTCAATAATATCAAGAAACCCGAATTTACCTTCAGCGCCGTTGAGCGATAAATTAAAAAGAGAATCTTTATTGTTATCTGACTTGACTGCTAAATCAAAATACTTCTGAGCAGTAAAAATTTCTAAATTACTTTCTGTTGTTTTTGGCTGCACAATAAATTTATCATAAGCATAATATGCAGAAAAAGCGATTAAGACAGATAAAATTGCACCTATTATGTAATTTTGATATTGATTTACAAATGTTTCAGTTTTTGAAGCACTTACATCGAGAGTATCAAAAACCTGTTTTGTAGATTCAATATTCTTAGCTTTCAGATTAGTTTTAGTTTTTACCGATCTTTTCTTATAGGTTGCCATAATACCTGGCAAAAATAAAATTTTATACGAATCAAACATGATAATTACTTAATTATTTTATATAATTTGCATGTTTATTCAGGCATAAATGATTTCAAATTATCTAAAGAAAATTTCAATTATTAATTACAAAAACATTGTTGATAAGGAATATAATCTTGATCCAAAAATTAATTGCTTTGTTGGTAACAATGGAGTAGGTAAAACAAATATCTTAGATTCGATATATCATTTGGCTCTGGGAAAAAGCTACTTTAACCTTAGGAATGATCAATTAATAAATAAAAATGAGAATTTTATGGTAATTGATGGTCTTTTTGATCTAAACGGTAAAAAAGAAAATATTATTTGTAGTATTAAAAGAGGAGATAAAAAAAATTTAAAGAGAAATGGAAAAACTTATAAAAAATTTTCTAATCATATAGGATTAATACCCATTGTTTTAATTTCACCTTATGATAATGATTTAATAAATGAAGGAAGTAGTGAAAGAAGAAAGTTTATAGA
>CACCIQ010000029.1 GCA_902546095.1 uncultured Bacteroidota bacterium | reverse complement strand
GAGAATCTTATTTAGAATTAGAAGAATTTTGGTCGAAGATTCATGAGCAAGCCATTAAAGACGAATACTCTGATGGATGGATGCTTTGGGAGTTTACATATAAAGATGATGAAGAAGCCAAAGGTAAGCCTGATTATTTAATTATGAATTTCCACAAAGATTCTATGCAAAGGCAAAAAGGCTATTCTATCGATATAAAAGAGTATGCAAGAAAAATTCATTCCAACCTTTCCAAGAGAAATTTTGAGAAAAAATGGAATTTACCCAGAGGAAAAAGGAATAATTATCAATTGCAAAGACTTGATAATACAAATTGGATAAGTACATTAGAAAAAGGAAATGAAATTTATTTAAATGTTTTTAAAGCATTAAATGATGATTATGAATCCTATGAGAGGGAATATTTTAAAAAAATGGCTGAAAAACAGATTGTTAATGGAACAAGAAAATGGTGGGAATTTAATAAAATTTTGTCATCCAAAATTAATACTGAGACATCATTAGACGGATCTCAAACTCATGTAACAATAGATATGCCAGGCAGAATACCAACCGAGGAGGAAAGACAAGATATGTGGGAAAATAGATCATTTGTTGACAAAATGATGCAAAAAAACGGGTCAGCCTCTAGAGAATTTGTTAATCGTTATAATTTAAAGCTGGTAATGTGGCAGTTTTAAAAATCACACTTTTAAAATTAAAAACCCTTCATATGAAGGGTTTTTTTTATATTTAAAATAATGCGTTTTATAATATTTATTTTTCTTTTTTATTTAGCTAATGTAAATTTTGCCCAAGATTTAAACTATATTTTTAAAAGTGGAGATGATGGTTATAACTGTTTTAGAATTCCTACAATAATTAAAGCAAAGAATAACGTAATTCTTGCATTTGCCGAGGGTAGAAAAAAAAGCTGTAGTGACACTGGTGATGTTGACTTAGTCTACAAAAAGTCACTTGATAATGGTAAAACATGGTCTTCTTTAAAAGTTATATGGGATGATGGTAGTAATACTTGTGGAAATCCATCTCCAGTTCTAGATAAAAAATCTGGCAGGATAAGTCTATTGGCAACTTGGAATAGAGGAGAGGACAAAGAATGGCAAATAATAGATCAAAAAAGTATAGATACAAGACATGTTTATTTGATTCATTCAAATGACAACGGTGAAAGCTGGACAAATCCAAAAGAAATTACTAGTGAAGTAAAGCTTGATAATTGGACATGGTATGCAACTGGACCTGTTAATGGGATTCAGTTAAAGAAAGGACTAAATAAGGACAGATTAATTATACCATGTGATCACATTGAGGCAGATACAAAGCATTACTATTCTCATATAATTTATTCAGATGATGGAGGATTAAATTGGAATCTTGGTGGATCAACAAAGCAACACCAGGTAAATGAGTGTACAATTATTGAATTTAAAAACGGTGATTTACTTCTTAACATGAGAAATTATACCAATGACCGATTGAGAAAATTGTCAGTAAGCAAAGATCAAGGTATTTCGTGGGGAGATATATTTTCAGATGAAAGTTTAATTGAACCAATATGTCAGGCAAGTATGATAAATATTCAAAGACCTTTTAAAAAACAACTTCTAGCATTTTCAAATCCAAATAGTAAAAATGCAAGGGAGAAAATGACAATTCAATTTAGCTTGGATCAAGCTGAAACTTGGTCACAAAAAATATTAATTCATGAGGGACCTTCTGCATACTCAAATTTAGTTCAACTAAGTAATAATGAAATTGCTTGTCTTTTTGAAGGAGGTATAAAATCAGCCTATGAGGGTATAGCTTTCAAAAAAATTAATATTAGAGATATAAAATAAAAAACCCACTCAATTAAGTGGGTTTATACTTTTCAGTTCGAAAAAGAATTATTTTCCTTTTACGAATGGAAGACCAGTTTTTGGACTTTCTACTACTTGCTTCCCAGCTGGAAGATCACAACCCTGTGCTCTCTCATCTTTTGAGAAATAATAAATAGTTTGATTTCTTCCTCCTTTTAAAGTAACATCTTTAGAATTTAGGAAGTATTTGTTTCCTTTACTGTTTGTATATGAATATCCCATTTTATTTTTTTTAATTAATGTTAGTTAAATTTAATTAAGACAAATATATGAAAAAAAATACAATTCCTCCTCTGTTGGGATTTTCCGCTCCTCTGATGGCAAAAAATCCTTAATTATGACTGACTACAGGCTTCAAGCTATTTTTAATAATTTCTGCCCATAGTTTATATCCTTTTTTATTTAAATGAAGTTCATCTTTTATGAAAAACTCCTCAGTTGGAAGACCATTTTCGGCGATAAAGAAATCTCTGGTAGATATGAAAAATAAATTTTCCTTTGAATCACAATATTTCATAATTAAATCATTTGCTAAAGATATTTTAGGCCAGGCTTTCCATCTGCTTCTTGTAGGTGTAGTCTCAATGGCAAAAATTGGAATTTCTTTGTGAATTGACCTAATTTGATTAGTTACTAGTTTAAAAAGCCTTTTTACCTCTTTAGGTTTCCTGTCAGGTAAGTTTTTCGAATAAATATCTGATTTATTATTCCCTTTAATATCATTTGCAACAAATATTAAGATGGCTTTAGGTTTATGATTGTATACTAAACGTTTAGTAAAATGTATCATATCTGAATAGTGAGCACCACCGTAACCTCTCTTTATGGTTTCATACGGAAACATATCTTTTTCCATTGTACGCCACCCTCTTATGCTAGAACTTCCAATAAAAAGTATTGCATTTTTGGTGTAATTTTCAGATTCATCTAAATTTTCAAGTTTAACAATATCTTTTTCCCACTTTGCAGCAGTAGCTTGATATTTTTTTACAGGCGAGCAAGAAATGAGTAATAAAGTAAATAAAAATACTTTTTTCATTAGATTTTAAGTTCTATAATGGTATCTATCTCATCTAACTCATTATCATCAACATTAATAATTAAGCCTGAATTTGTTTTTTGATACTTTACTTTTTTACCTGAATGATAATAAGATATCTTTTTTATTTTTGGATTATAACCCTCAATAAAATAGGTTTTTCTATTATCTAAAAGATGAATATAAATGGTCTTATCTTTTTGAGTTGATGCTATTTCGTCTGTTGGATCTATCGGCCCTCTTGTAGTTCCATAAATTGTTTCTCCATTAACTTTTACCCAATCACCAATTTCTTTTAAAGATTTAATATGTTCTTTTTGGATTTTTCCATTGGGCATAGGACCAACATTTAAAAGTAAGTTACTATCATATCCTGCAGCTTTAATCAAATATTGAACAAGATCCTTTTTTGACTTGTGTTTTCTGTCTTTTAAATTAAAACCCCAGGACCCATTGATCGTTTCACATACTTCAAGCGGCAGGTTACCTATATCATCTGCTGATGTTGCAAATGATTTTGTACTTCTTCCAGGTAAGTCTTTTTCAAACATTTGAAAATCTTCCCCTGGATTTGGTGCCAAATGATGGTTACTGCCAATTAGTGCTTGCGGTTGAAGCTTGTGAATTAAAGAATAGACTTCTGCGAGTTTAAAATCTGCCATAGGCTCACCAAATCTTTTCCCATCCCATTTAAACTGATCCCACTCACCATCAAACCATATTCCACCAATTTCTCCATAATTTGTAAGTAATTCAGTAAGTTGAGCTTTCATAAAGCTTATATAATCACTCCAATTACCCTGACCTCGTCCAGAAATTCCATTTCCTGTTCTTCCCCTGGGATAGTAATCGTCTCTATACCAATCTAACTGAGAATAATAGAAAAAAAGTTTTATATCATGTTTTTTGCAAGCTTCTGCTAGCATTTTCAATACATCTTTTCCGTAAGGCGTCTTCTCAACAATATTATACTCAGATGCTTTGGAATCAAACATTGAAAACCCATCGTGGTGTCTGCTTGTTATAGTTATATATTTCATTCCTGCGTCTTTAGCCATTAAAACCCATTCCTCAGCATCAAAATAGATTGGGTTAAAGAACGAAGGTAATTTCTCATATTCCTCAATTGAAATGTTTTGGTTATTCATAACCCATTCTCCATCTCCTAAAACACTGTAAACACCCCAATGAATGAAAAGCCCAAATCTTGCATCTTTAAACCAAGCCCTGGCCTCAAGATTTTCTTCACTCGGAATATATCCATCTTGACAATGAGTATTTTGAAAAAATAGAATAATAGTTAGAGCAATTAATAGTTTTTTCATGTTATATAAGTTTTTTTAAGTCTTTCCAAGTTATAATTTTTATGTTATTTTTTTTTAAATGATTTTTAAATTCATCACTGTTGAATATATCAAAATCTAATTGCCTCCAGCGATAATCAAAGTTAGGACGGTCAAGTGTTATTTTTCTTAATTCCTCTTCATCTTTTCCCAAGTGTATGATAATTTGACTAAGACCAGGTTGAATGTTCTCAATAACATCAAAATAATATTTTTTTTATTTCATTAATTTCAGTCCCCTCTGGCAGCATATGAAACTGATCGATGATTATTGCATGTTTGGGTTTTTCAAAGTTTCTATCAAAATGAACACTTGCTTGTATGGGAACAAATGCTAATAAATTATTTTCTTTAGCTAGATCTAAATATATCTTAAAAATATCAGGATCAAAAAATAATGCACCCTCATGACTATCTATGTGTGATGGTTTGAAGCCCATTGAAATACCTAAATCTATTTGTGCTTGAAGTTCTTTCCTAACTTCATTCAATTTTCCATTTTTCGTAAACTTTCTTTTGTTCCAATACAAATGGTTTTTTGAATTAAGTAAAGAACTTATGTCATTATTTTTTAAAACCCCGCCCCACTTGTGATATTTCCATTCGCTTGTTACAGTCAAATGAATACCCATATCAAAATTTGGATTATTAATACTAAAATTTGCAACCTCATCAATTTCTCTTGTTGTCAACATCACAGCGGCAGATGATATAGATTCATTTTCAAATGATTCAAATGTGGCTGAATTCACAGATTTGCAAAGACCAACATCATCAGCATGAATAATAAGTAGTTTGTCTGTAGGCTCATAACCAAGAATTTTTGAAATTTTATCAAAGTCATTACTATTTTGTTTATTCATCATGAACTTA
>CACCIQ010000028.1 GCA_902546095.1 uncultured Bacteroidota bacterium | reverse complement strand
GAATTAGCATAGTCTCTTATAGTTACGTTAAGATCAAATGTTTGATTTTTTTCATATTCAATTTCTGTATTATCCTTGACTGTAAGTATTCCAGAATCAATATCTAAGGCAAAAACTGATAACTTATTATTCAAAATATATTCAATTTTATCATTCTCTTTGTCTGAACCAGACAAGTTTCCAATTTCCTTTCCATTTTCAGGTCTTTCATCTAAATCAAATGATTTGTTTTGAATAGTTGGAGCTTCATTATCAATGACATTTATTCTAATGGTTCTTGCGGTGGTTTTACGGGAATCAAAAACACTAACATCAAGATCAAAAAATCTATTTTTATCATATTTAATTTCCTCAGGATTATTTACAGAAATTAAACCAGTTTCATTATTTATTTTAAACACATTATTAAAGTTTAATATGGAGAATGTCAAAGGATCATTTTCTTGATCCGAAGCTTTTACTAAACCGACTTCATCATTTTCACTAGGATATTCTAATATGTCAAATGACTGATCTTGAATTATAGGGGCTTTATTTTCAATAATATTTACAGTAACTATGGATTCTGAAGAAGCTATACCATCACTAACTTTGACATCAAGATCGAATTTAGTATTTATAGCGTATTTTATTTGAGAATTATTTTTTACTGTAAGAGCACCTGTTGAACTGTCAAGATCAAATATGTCTAATAAATTCCTTAATGTAAGTGTTAAAACATCGTCTTCATCTTCATCTTTTGCTACGATTGTACCAACTTCTTGTCCATTAGCAGGATACTCCATTAAATCAAATGATGTTGTTTCAATTTCTGGTGTCTTATTTTGCTGTATTTGGTCAGCCGTTACAATAATTTTTGTTTCATCTGAGAATGGTGAGCCAGAAAATGAAGCATCAACAGATTGAACAGACCAATAGTAAGTACCTGGTTTTAAACTAACTTTCCATTTTAAATTATGCTCAGCATTTCCTTTTTCAGGGACTTTTCTCTTACCAGATTTATTAGACCCCGATGACATAATATTGTCAGCCCCTGGTGATGTTCCTATTCTTAAAGAATATGTCAATCCTGCTTGGGCAGTATGATCATCAGATGAAGGATTCCAGGAAAACTCAACTGAAACGTTTCCATCAACTGTTTGTACATCATCTAAAATTTGAGCTTCATTGATGGTTGGCTTTGTAGGGGGTCTATTGACAGTGAATTTAGAAGTCATCGACGTATTACTTGATGAATTACTTCCAGGTACAGATGAGAATTTTATATCATCACTTGGTTCATTTGCACTAAAAAACTGAGCTGATTCGTTTCTAACATTCAAATATCCTCTAAAAATATGTTCATTTTCATCATTTTTATTAGTTCCTGAAAGAACAAAATCCAAATCATCATCACCATCAATATCTCCAAATTCAACTTCAGCATCAATAATATCACTTACATCAAATAGACTCACTCGATAATCATTCGATGAAGGAACGTACTCTCTCAATTCTGTTATTTTACCTTTTCCAGTTTGTACACCAGAGTACAATAAATCTGCATAACCATCACCATCAAAATCACCCAGGTCAATTTTTCCATTTCTCATTCCAGGTAATTCAATATTCAATCTTGGCCAATCTGTATTATTCTCATCCAGTTTGTTAGCGTATATTTCAAAAATATCACCTGTTCTTCCTGTTCCACTAATAACTATATCCAGATCACCATCACTGTCATAATCAATTAAATCCAAGGTACCATCTCGTGTTGCAGCAAAATCATGATCTGTTTTCTCTAAGGTATGTTCACCACCAAGGACAGTAGTGTTCATATACAGGTATGATTTCAAACCATTATTTTCATCAAAACCAGTAATAACAAAATCTATATCTTGATCATTATCAACGTCACCCAGATCAAATGAAGAATTTTTAAGACTTTCAATTTGGTCGGTAAGATCAATTTTTTCAAATGAATTATTATCATTATACTCATAAATATAAAACTTTGGCTTACCAGATGTAGTATTACTACTAGTTAAACCAACAATTACAACTTCTGACTGACCATCATTATTTAAATCAATGATTTTTCCTTTTGCTTTGTACAAGCCTGCATCTATATTTATATTGTTATAACCTGTAACAATGGTATCTTGTACTTGTGCAATATACATTCTTAAGTTTCCACTATTATTACCTGCAAAACTGTTAATCAATACGTCCGAATACCCATCACCATTCACATCTCCAATTTCAGCATCACTGACATTAGATACATTAATACCTGAATTGTTATCTAATTGCATTCTTTTACCGTCGAACTTATAAACTTTTATACCAGACCAATTTTCCTGTGATCCATAAATTAAGTCTAAATCATTATCGTTATCTAGATCTCCTAACTTTAAAACTGGCCACTGAATCCCATTAATTTTTTTATCAACAATACCACCCTGATTAAGTAATTTCCATTCATATCCTAAAACATAGCTATTCTCAACTGAAAATACACCGCCTTTTAAACCATCATCAATGGATTGGACAGAGATATAATAATTATTTGGATATAAATCAGTCTCAAATGAGTTCTTATGAAAAGGTGCTGCTTGAGATATTAACCTTTGACCTGTGGACAGATCACTAAGCGTATTTGAAAGTTCACTTCCACCTGGTGTAGTTCCTAATTTAATATTATAACCAAGATTTGAAGAAAAATCATCTGAGGGTGCATCCCAACTAAATCTAACTTTTCCAAATCCTAAATCTTCAATTTCAATGTCGGATATTGCTGATGGCGGTGTATTGATTTTATTTTCACTATTTACTTCATACAGAATTGTTTTTGCTCCATCTGTATCCAATCCTGTAATAAAAATATCCAAGTCTCCATCTGTATCATAATCAACAAAATCTGCAGTCGATTCTCTTAGACCTGTAAAATTATAATCCGAAAGATTATAAACGATTGGTGAAGCTTGATTATATGTTTTGTTATCAGGGGCTCCCGTGAATAGCTTAGTCACAGGTGTTCCAGACTTATCCATTCCAGTAAATAAAAAGTCTTTATA
Organism: uncultured Bacteroidota bacterium; assembly: GCA_902546095.1. GTDB lineage: Bacteria > Bacteroidota > Bacteroidia > Flavobacteriales > Flavobacteriaceae > Eutrophosalina. The sequence goes on along the minus strand of CACCIQ010000028.1, from coordinate 2,143 downwards.
GCCGTCGTTATTAAAATCTGCAACTGCTATATCACCATCTTCAAGCTCAACCTGTGGGAAAACATAATAATTGTTTTCGTAACCGCGGGTTACTAAGTCATTATTTTGGTTTCTACCAGTTGTAATAAAAGTTGTTTTATCATTAATATTATATATTCCTACTGCTGAATTTTTCAACCTCCACTGTTCTTGACTCCACCAATTATTATCATTGCTCTGTGGTATATATGTGTTTAATATTCTACCATTTGTTACTTGACCTGATTTATTTTCACCTGAGTAAACAATATCGTTATCGGCATCCCCATCAATATCAACAATTTCTAACCAGCCATTCACAAAACCTTGATGATTAAAGTCAGGTTCTTTTTCAAAGAGATCCTCACCATCTTTTCTATAATAGATATCAAAAACATAATTTTCATTCTCATCAATTCCAGATATTGCTAGATCAATATCACCATCATTATCTAAATCTCCCCATGCCATTTTTGTTCCAAATAATTGTGGTAATCCATAGTCATCAGTAGTCTCAAAAGTTTGTGCTTCATTTTTACTTATATAAACTTTCGTCTGAGGTTTACTTTTATATCCAGAAACTACCAAATCTAAATAACCATCTTTATTCAAATCAACCCAACTTAAATCTCCATCATAAAGTCTAGTAAAACTTTGATTAGTATTTACAAAAACCCCTTCTTTATTTTCATAAATAGCTGTGACATTACCTTCAATGTCGCTTCTTCCCATAATAGCTAAATCTTTATCACCATCTCTATCGAAATCCCCCCACGAAACAGCGCCTTTTGAAAGATTTGGAAAAGGACTCTCTTTTTTGGTAAACAGTAAACCATTATTTTTTATTGTTATTGTGGTTGGGTCAGATGTGCTCAAATTTGCATTGATTGCACTTGGAGATAATACAATTGTTTCATCATCCTCATTATCAGATGGATACTCCTCCAAAGCATTTATCTGCAGATTAGAGCTAAGAGAACCTGCAGGAATAACTATTTGAGGAGCAAGCTGAATTTTATGAATTCTATATTTTTCATAAGTCTGTATATTGTTAGCTGAACCATAAGACACAACTTCTATGTCTGCAAAGTATAGATTTCCATATGAGTCGATATCGATTCCATATGGATACCTTAACTCACCAGGAAGAGAACCTTTTGAATAATTATTATAATGCTGATTACTATAACGATTTATTTTTCCAGCAATTAATTCTGGAACAGATGTAATTGTATCAGTTGATTTTGCTTTTGACCATTTAACAATTCGATGGTTTTCTCTATCGGCAACATATACATTTTTATGTCTATCAAATGCAAAATCTGGGGCAGACCATGACAGTTGATTTAAGTTGTCTCCTGCGTCACATTTTCGACCAGCATAGATATATCCTTCTTCTGCTCCTTCTAACCACTTAACTATTCTACCATATTTATCTAATACGTATAAGCTCTTTTCATCATCAACATAAACTTTAAGAGGCTCATATAATTGTGAAAGGTTATTACATATATCAGTTGTTCCATTTCCTCCAGCAATTGTTGTACCAGCTGTAGCATTTGGTTCCCATTTTTGAACTCTGTTATTACCCGAGTCTGCAACATATACATTACCAGATGAATCAACATATACGCCTCTAGGATAATTTAGTTGATTAGCATTGTTTCCCTGTCCGTTACCACCTGCAACTACAATTCCAGTTGTAGAACCAGCAGCATATTTTTTAACAGTATGTTCATACGTGTGAGCGATGTAAATATTTTTATTTTCATCAATGAAAATATCATTTGAATGATTTGATAATGTTTGAACAACTGATGCATTGGACGCCCCTTTTTCAAGTTTATAGAGCTCATTTGGATATGGGTATTGATCCCATCCAATCGTATACACAGAGCCGTCGACATCAACTTCCAAATCATGACCTCCACCGGCTTTTCCTCTTCCAATATTTCGATAAGTGAATTGATTAGTGTTTGTATCATACTCATCTTCATCAATTATTCTTATTTGGTTAGTCTCATACTCAATAGAATAATCCAATTCAAATTCTGCTGTTCCTGAGGTTTGATATTCAATAAATATATCTTTTGAGTGTTTTTCATCAATATTTGCAGTGATTATT
>CACCIQ010000027.1 GCA_902546095.1 uncultured Bacteroidota bacterium | reverse complement strand
GTGTTAACAGCAAAAAATTTCTTATTGAATAAAGGTAATTTACCATGGCCTGTAGAAAGAGGTGTAATCATACAAAGATTTGGTCTTCAACCACACCCAGTAGTTAGAACTACAAAAATTCAAAGCAATGGAATTGTTATTGCCACAACAAAAAATGCTGAGGTTAGATCAGTATTTAATGGAAAGGTTCTCTCTGTTTTGAAATTCAAGTCAAGTAATTTAACAGTTTTAATACAACATGGAAATTATATTACTGCCTACAAAAATTTATCACGGGTTAATGTAGAAAAAGGTGATAATGTAAATTCATTACAGGTCATAGGCAATGCTTTTAATAATGATCAGGAATCAAAAACAACATTACAGTTTAGTATTTTTGAAAATACTAAACCTTTGGACCCTTATTTGTGGATAGCTAAATAGTCTATGGGTAAAATATCAAATAAATCAATTGTTATTAAAGGTGCAGAGATGCATAATCTTAAGAATATTGATTTAAAAATCCCAAAAAAAAAGCTGATTGTTATAACTGGACTTTCTGGATCTGGTAAATCAAGTTTAGCCTTTGATACGATTTATGCTGAGGGGCAGAGAAGATTTATCGAAAGTCTATCCTCCTATACTAGGCAATTTTTAGGTAAACTAAATAAACCTAAAGTAAAAAAAATTGAAGGGCTTTCACCAGCAATTGCTATTGAGCAAAAAGTTAATAACTCAAACCCAAGATCCACTGTTGGTACTAGTTCTGAGATATATGATTACATCAAACTTTTATATTCAAGAATTGGAGTCACATATTCGCCTATATCAAATAAAAAAGTAACAAAAGACTCTACAGATTCAGTAATGGATTTTATAAAATCATTTAAAAAAGGAGATAAGTTTTTAATTCTAGCTAAAATACAACTTAGTGAAGCATCAAATACTAATGATTTTTTTCAGTTTTATTTTGATCAAGGATATGCAAGAATTGAACATGAAGGTGAAACCAAAAATATTTTAGAAGCTGTAGATTTAAATATTAAAGATTCATTTTATTTAGTTATTGATAGATCAGTTTACAACAATGATGAAGACTATTTGAATAGGATAATTGATTCCATAGAGAATGCTTTTTTCCAGGGTAACAATGAAATATTTGTCAAAACTTTAAATGATAATAAATATCATTTTTTTTCCAAAAAATTTCAGAGAGATGGTATAGGTTTCATTGAGCCTAATGAATATTTATTTAGCTTCAATAATCCGTTTGGAGCATGTAAAACTTGTGGAGGATATGGTGATATAATGGGTATTGACCCTGACCTTGTCATTCCTAATAAAGGTTTATCAGTTTATGATGATTGTATTGCACCATGGCGTGGACAAAAACTAAAAAAATACAAACAACTTTTAGTTAAAAATGCAAACCTATTTGACTTTCCAATTCATAGACCATATTATAAACTAACTAAGGCTCAAAAAGATTTACTATGGACTGGTAATGATCATTTTAAAGGGATTGATTTCTTCTTTAAAAAGCTCGAAAAAAAAATGTATAAGATTCAAAACAGGGTGATGCTATCTCGGTATAGAGGTCGTACAAAATGTAGCGATTGCCAAGGAAAGAGATTGAGAAAAGAAGCTGACTATGTTAAAATAAATAACAAATCAGTTCTTGATTTGGTAGATATGTCAATTGAAAAAAACTTGAAGTTTTTCAACGAGTTATCTTTATCTGAATCAGATACAAAAAAAAGTAAAAGAATTGTTGATGAGATTGTAAGTAGACTAACTTTTCTAAGGGATGTTGGTCTTTCTTATTTAACATTAAACAGAAAATCAAATACACTTTCGGGTGGAGAGACCCAAAGAATTAACCTAGCTACATCCCTAGGTAGCGCTTTAGTAGGCTCAATATACGTATTAGATGAACCGAGTGTTGGCCTACACCCGGAAGATACAACACGACTTATTAAAATTCTTAAAAATCTTAAAGAATTAGGCAATTCTGTTTTGGTAGTTGAGCATGACGAAGATATTATTAGAGCGGCAGATGAAATTATTGATTTAGGTCCAGGTGCTGGGTCACAGGGTGGTAATGTAATTGCTCAAGGTTCTATTAATAAATTATTAAACTCTGATTCACTAACTGTGGATTATTTAACTAAAAATAATTTAATTGAAATACCTTCTACAAGGAGAAAGTCCTCAAATAATATAAAGCTTAAAGGTTGTAGAGAAAATAATTTGAAAAATATAAATGTGGATATTCCTTTAAATTCTTTAGTATGTATTACTGGAATTTCAGGAAGCGGAAAAACAACATTAGTAAAAAAAATACTTTATCCTTCATTACTAAAAGAAAAGGGAATTTTCAAAGAAAAGCCAGGTGAGTTTGACAATTTAAGTGGAAGTCTTGAATCTATAACATCCATAGAATATATTGATCAAAACCCTATTGGGACTTCTTCAAGATCAAACCCCGCAACATATATTAAAGCTTATGATGACATAAGAGCTCTTTTTTCTAATCAAAAATCATCAAAGCAATTTAATCTAAAACCAAAGCACTTCTCATTTAATGTTGATGGCGGAAGATGCGATGAATGCAAGGGTGAGGGAGAGATAAAAATTGAAATGCAATTTATGTCTGACATAAGACTTAAATGTGAGGCTTGTAAAGGAAAAAAATTCAAAAAAACAGTATTACAAGTCAGATATATGGATAAAAATATCGACGATGTTTTAAATATGACAATTGATAATGCTTATGATTTTTTTCTCAATAACAATCAAACCAAGATTTCAAATAAATTAAAGTGCTTGATTGATGTTGGTATGGGTTATGTAAATTTAGGTCAATCGTCGTCAACCTTATCTGGCGGAGAAGCTCAAAGAATTAAACTGGCGTCTTTTTTACTAAAAGGAAAGAATAAAGAAAGCACTTTATTTATTTTTGATGAGCCAACAACTGGACTACACTTTCATGATATAAAAAAGCTAATTAAATCTTTTAATTTTTTAATTGATTTTGGACACTCTATAATTGTTGTAGAACACAATATTGATTTAATTAAGTCAGCTGATCATATAATTGACTTAGGACCATATGGTGGAGATAATGGTGGAAAGGTTGTGTTTACAGGAACACCAGAAGAATTAGTTAAAGAAAAAAAATCTTTGCTCTCAAAATTTTTAAAGCCTAAACTCTCCTCTAAATAAATTATTTATAAAACTATTTATAGCTTTTGATGCTTCAAGTTTATAAATAATAATTAGATACAAAAACAAGATAACAAAAGTATTTACAGCAATTTCTAAAATACTATTTAGCTTTAAATCGAAGGAGTTAAGTAAAAAATATACTACTAAAATACTTGCTAAAACTTTTATAGAATTAGTTGAGTAAGGGGATATGTTGAGTTTAATTTTTATATATAAAATTTTTAAAACAGTAAAAATAAAAACAACAATTAGTGTTGATAGTGCAGCACCATTTATGCTATAAATATCAATAAGAATATCATTTAAAAAATAAACAGCAATTGCCATTAAAATAGAAAAGGGTAATGTTATTTTATAAAATTTTGCTGTAGCTAGTATTGCAGGTCCACATCCAAAACTCATTAAAATAAGCTTACTAGTTGATATCATTAAAACAACCCAGATTGCATCACCATATGATGGATTTGACATAAGATTATAAAACGGTTCAATATTGATATTAATCAAAAGGAAAAATAATCCTGCAACGATTAATAAATTGATAGAGCTTTTAGAATATAAGTTACTAAGCTCCTTAATGTTGTTTTCGTTTAGTGCCTTTGCAACTAAAGGGTTTATTATTTGAAACATAGCTCTTCCTGGAATTTCAACTACAGTAGCTATAAAAACTGCAACAGCATAAAATGCTGTTTGACTTATAGCCTCTTTTTGAGGAATCATAAATTTATCAATATCAATCAATATACTTGCCGCTGAGCCAGCCAAAAAAATATAAAATGAATATGTTAGTATACTCCCAATATTTCTTGGCAAGCTGAAAGTAATTTTAGGAAAGTATAGGCTAAATGAATACATGATCATTATAAAAAGTCTTAAGTAATAAAGTCCAGTCAGCCACCAAACAAATTCTTCTTTGTTTATTAGGCCAAAGTAAACACATATCAATAAAGAAAAAACTGATAGTCTTGGAAAAATTTCTTTTAAAAAGTTTCCAAATACAGATTTAAGTTGGACCCTTGCCCATGAGTAGAATACTTCAAAATATGAAGTTGCAAATGCAACTAAAAAAATAACCCATACATAGGAATCAATTATAGGATTTTGAACAGAAAGAAATTTTCCGATTAGGTCATGAAATTCAATTACAATTAGTGATATTGGAATAATTGTAAATAATGGAATCAAAATAACCGAAGACATAAAAGAGTCTCTTTCGTTTTTATTTGAATAAGAGCTATAGTATTTTATGATTGTATGTTGACTTCCAAATGCAACTAATGGCATTAACAGATTTGATGTTGCAAGCAGAAAAACTACTAGACCATAATATTCTTCTTTAAGAAAAACAGGGTAAAAATATAAAGTATTGACGGCCCCAATCAATATAGCAATTGATATTATAATTATATTTTTATATGATTGGTTAAATACAATTCCCATTTTAAATATTTGAAACTATTTTATCAATTTCTTTGGCAATATTCATTGATAAGTAGCTTTCGTTTAATTTATTTTTAGGCCTTTCTCTCTTTATATAATTTTGATAACATTTATAAATATAATTTTTTAAATCATCATAATTATTAAAATCAAAAGACATCCCTGAGTTTGTTTCATTAATTATTTTTTCTAAATCACTCCCTTTATTTGATATACCTAAAATATTTTTATTTGCTGCCAAATAATGAAAAAACTTTCCCGGGACAATATCATTCGAATCAGGATAATTTACCGAGCAAACTACCAATAGTTCAGCTTTAGATATTTCTATATCAAGCTCTTTTTTGGGGATATATGATAATATCTTTCGATCACGGATTTTTTTAAATTCAATTGAGTTAATGATCCATCTATCAATATTTCCAATTAGTATAATTTCAACATTTTTTTTAAACACTTTATCAGACTTGATAAGTTCATGTAGGGCCAACCAAAGATTGTTTGGGTTTTGAATATCTTTCATTGATCCTGCATAAAGAATTCTAAATTTATCATGATTTAATGGTTCAATTTTTTCTTCATAACCACTTGGAATATAAAAGACATTAGAGTTTCTTTCTAAAAACTTTAACCTCAAAGATTTAGAAGTAGTAAATGCAGCATTACAATTTTTTAGAACCTCATTCTCAGCTTTTATATGCTTTTTCATTGTAGATTCAAGTTTATTTAGAAGCTTATTTTGAAAAAAATTTGACCAAGGGTCTCTAAAATCTGCAATCCAATTTATACCAATATCTAGTTTTAGTTTCATACCAGCCAAATGCATTGAATGTGGAGGACCAGTTGTTATTAAAGTATTTAAATTATTTTCTTTAAAATACTTTTTTAAAAACTTAAATGTTGGATTAATTAGAAATTTTCTTGCATCTGGAAACAAAAATAATTCACGCAGCATATGATTAAAATACCTTCCTTGGGAGAGCCTTTGATAATTTATGAAAGCGTTACTTAAAGATGAAATTCTGTTACTTGCCATGTGGTAATATATACTCTCTTCACTTGAAAGTTTTGTAAAAAAAGATGGGAATTCAAATCCTTTTATTTTATTCACCTTTATTAGTGGATTAACTTTCTCTACATTACTGTTATTTAAAATTGGATATTTTGGGTTCTTAAATGTGAAGACATGAACATCCCAACCCAAATCGCATAAATGATTTGAAAATCTAAGCCATCTTTGAACTCCTGACCCACCTGCTGGAGGCCAATAATAAGCTAATATTCCAATAGATTTCTTACTCATAAATAGAAATAAGCTGATTTGAAATTACACTATTATTTAGTTTTTCAATACTATGAAGACAATTCTGTTTTAGCCTACTATATAGGTTTTTATCATTGTGTAGTTCAATAATTTTATTTGATAAGTCAAATGCATTATTGTCTTCAAAAATTACCCCAATTTTATATTTTTTTACAAGTTCAGATTGGGCTATCACATTACTACTAACAACTGGACAACCAATTGAAATATATTGAAAAACTTTATTTGCGTAAGTAGTGTCATGATGAATGTTTTTGTGTAGTGGGGATAATCCTAATTTTGATATCGAAAGATAATTGGGTATATCACTTTCTTTTATCCATCCAATAAAATCTACCAATTTTTTAATTTGATTTTGTTTTATTTTATCCTTTATTACTTGATCAAATGAGCTTTTTCCAATAATTAACAACTTAATATTTGGAATAGTTTTTTGAATAATCTTCAACGAATCAATGACTGTTAAAAGGCCTCTTCTTTTAGATGTATTCCCAACATATGTAATTACAAATTCTTTTGAATATTTTTTTTCTAAATCTCTATCCACCTTTTTGTCTTTGTAAAAATCATTTCTGACAGTGTTAGGGTATACAATTATTTTTTTTTGATCAATATTAACCCTACTTAAAAGCTCTTCTTTTGCTTTGTCAGTTACTACTATTACTTTGTTTGCTTTTTTGACAAAATTCTCTTCTGCTATTTTCCATCTTTTAGGGCTTATAAATAGTTTTCCAAAAAAAGAATTTACATGCTTGTAAAACTTCATAATTTCTGGCCTGTTTTCATGAAGATCTATATTATATTCAATCCCAAATTCATTGGCTGCTTTAATTGCAGCTTTAGCAATTTGAATATCATGAATATGTAAAATTTCAACACCAGAATTTTCAATAAATTTTAAGATTTTTTTACTTAAAAAAATACTATATAAACTAAGATCATTAGCTAAAGCTGAAAGTTTATAAGTTAGCTTGTTGCAATAATATCTGTGAACATTAATTTTATTAATTAACTCATTATTGACAAATGACTTTTTATAAGAGAGACAAAATAAATGAACTTCATGATTGTATTTAGTCAGCTCGTCACATTGATTTGTAATCCTAGCATCATCAGGATACTCGGCATCTAAAATCATCCCAATTTTCATAGATTCAATACTCCTTTATAATAGTTTGTATAACTCTCTTTTGATCTTTCAGCATATACAGCATAATATCTATTTGTAAATTTTCTTAGAAGCGGACGAATTCCAAATTTTTTTGAAGGATTTTTCCAATACTCTTTTTTAATAATTTTCCATCCAGATTTTTCTAATAACCAATCAAATTGCCATGGCTCAAATTCATGATAATGCCTATCAAGTGGATCAGTTTCACTTTTATAAGCTTTTGCAAACCATAGTTTTATTGGTACGGTTAATAAAATTCGATTAGCTTTTATATTCTTTAAAAGAGGATATGGAGAAACCAAATGCTCTAGAATTTCAAATCCTGTTACCAAATCAACATCATCTGGAATATTAAGTTGATGATTATCATCTAAGTCTTCCCCACTAGTGTTATATACCTTATAATTATTTTGTTTCATTATTTCAGAAAAAGGATTTCTTACTCCAAGATCAAATACTACGGATGGAGCTGGGCAAACTTCTTTAAGCATTTTTAATGTCTTTTTGTATCTATATGTTGGTAGTTTTTTATACACCAAGATTTTCTTTTCTAAAAAATAAACCAATTAAAACTAAAAGTATAAAATTTGATGAAGCCATGATTATTGAGCCTATTTTAATAATTCCAGGATTGAATATGAATTTGATTTCGTGATCACCTTTGGGAACCTCCATTCCTCTTAACAAATAGTTGATTTTATAATGTTCAACTTTTTGTCCATCTATGTATGCCTGCCAACCTTTCGAATAATATGCCTC
>CACCIQ010000026.1 GCA_902546095.1 uncultured Bacteroidota bacterium | reverse complement strand
AATTTCAAAATCATCAAATTTAAAATCAAAAATACTTCCAACATTTCTATTGATTTTTAATTCAGGTAATTTCTTTGGTTCTCTTGTTAATTGAAGTTTAACTTGATCAAAATGATTAGTATAAATATGAGCATCCCCAAACGTATGGATAAAATCTCCAACTTTGAGGTTACAAACATGAGCTATCATATGGGTGAATAGAGAATATGATGCTATATTGAAGGGAACACCGAGAAATATATCAGCACTTCTTTGATAAAGTTGACAAGATAATTTATCATTTGATACATAAAATTGAAAAAAAGCATGACATGGTGGAAGAGCAGCTTTACCTTCATTAATATTTTGACTAAATGACTTAGATGTGTCAGGTAAGACACTAGGATTCCATGCTGAAACAATCATCCTTCTACTTTTTGGATTATTTGTAATCATATCAATTAGGTTAGAAATTTGATCAATATTATCTCCGTTCCAATTTCTCCATTGTGAACCATAAACAGGTCCGAGATCACCATTATCATCTGCCCATCCATCCCAAATTTTCACACCATTTTCACTAAGATATTTAATATTAGTATCACCATTTAAAAACCACAATAATTCATAGATAATAGATTTTAAGTGAAGCTTTTTAGTGGTTATGAGTGGAAATCCATCCTCAAGATTAAATCTCATTTGGTAACCAAAAACACTTTTAGTACCTGTGCCTGTTCGATCTTCCTTCAATATCCCATTTTCCATGACATGGTTTACTAAATCTAAGTATTGTTTCATCAAGTTAAAAATATAAATATTGACTTTTTTTATAAAGTAAATTCTTAGAAAAAAATTAAAAGATATTAACCAATTAACATTCCTGCAATTGCAGCAGATAATAGTGATGCAAGGGCACCACCAATTAGAGCTTTGATTCCAAAATTTGCTAAATTTTTTCTTTGGTTGGGAGCAAGAGAGCCTATGCCTCCAATTTGAATTCCTATTGATGAAAAATTTGCAAATCCACACAACATGTAAGTAGCCATTATTACAGATTTTTCATAAGTTAATTTTACAGAGCTGAGTGGGTTTTCAAGCTCAGCTAACTGCATGTAAGCAATGAATTCATTAATTGATAATTTAATACCTAAAAGTTGCCCCATAGGCATAATATCTGATGAAGCAACTCCAATTAACCACATTAATGGAGCAAAAATTATTCCCATTAAAGCTTCTAATGATAGACTATTATATATCGAGTTGGACTCAATTATTCCATTCAAACCAGTCAAATCACCAAACTGGAAAAGTAAATAATTAAACATAGCTACAAATGCAATAAAAACAAGTACCATAGCTCCAATATTAACAGCCAGTTTTATACCCTCAATTGTACCGTTTGAAATTGCATCTAATATATTTGAACCTGCGTTGTAGTCTGATATATTGATATCGCTATTAATTTTTTCAGTTTGAGGAAAAAGTATTTTTGAAATTAAAATTGCACCAGGTGCAGCCATGACAGATGCTGTGAGTAGATGTTTTGCAAATTCAACTTTTTTTATGGGATCATCTCCACCAAGAAAAGCGATGTATGCAGCTAAAACTCCACCTGCGACAGTTGCCATTCCACCAATCATTACAAGAAGGATTTCTGACTTATTCATTTTTGGCAGGTATGCTTTGATTAAAAGTGGAGCTTCGGTTTGCCCTAAAAATATATTTCCAATGACAGACAAACTTTCTGATCCTGAAATTTTCAGAAACTTAGTGTAGAGTTTTGCAAAAAAGCTGACCACTTTTTGAATTATTCCAAAATAGAATAGTAGTGATGTTATGGCTGAAAAGAATATTACAGTTGGTAATATTTCAAAAGCCCATATATAGCTATTTGTCTTTGGTGTTAATAAATCTCCAAAAACAAAAATTGTTCCTTCTCTAGTGAAATCGATCAGTTTTACAAATAATGAACCAGCTTTCTCAAAAATAATTTGAAAGAATTTTACTTTTAAAATTAGAAAACCAATTATCAACTGTGCTAAAAGAGCTAAAAAAATTGTCTTCCATGCAATCTTTTTTTTGTTAGAACTTATTAAATACGTTATAAATAAAATCGATATGATTCCAACTAAACCCCTCAGAAAGCTATTTAAAGTTAACCCATCACTAGGTATTAATTCGGATATTAGTTCTGTATGGAAGATTAACATTGTTTATTTTCTTTGGTTAATTTCGTCTCTTAGTTTTGCAGCTAACTCATAATCTTCATCCTCAATTGCTTTTGATATTTTTTTATTTAATTGCTTAATATTATAACCTTTAAAGCTCTCGTCAAATTTCTTTTCCTTTTTTTCTTTCATTTCTTTTTTAAGAATGATTCCAGCTTTGTCTAATATCTTATCATAAGTATATATTGGTGAATCAAATCTAAGTGCTAGTGCAATCGCATCAGATGTTCTAGCATCAAAAATTTCTTCTTCTTTATCCCTTTCACATATTATACTTGAAAAGAAAATTCCATCGACAAGCTTATGAATTATGACTTGTTTGATTATGATATTATAATTATTGGCCAAATTCTTAAATAAATCATGAGTTAATGGTCTAGGTGGCTGAATCTCCTTATCTAATGCAATAGCAATTGATTGGGCTTCAAACCCACCAATAACAATTGGTAATTTTCTTTTACCATCAATTTCTTCAAGAATTAATGCGTATGCTCCGTTTTGTGATTGGCTGTAAGAAATTCTATTGACTGCTAATTCTACTAAACTCATATGATAACTTAATATTTCAAAAATAGAAAATTAGTTATTTTCAGCCTTGAAAGCTTTAAGTTTTTCATTTAATTTAGGCACAACTTCAAATGCATCACCAACAATCCCATAATCAGCCGCTTTAAAAAAAGGTGCCTCAGGATCATTATTTATAACAACTTTTACTTTTGATGAGCTAACGCCTGCTAAATGTTGTATTGCACCTGAAATGCCTATCGCGATATATAGATTTGTAGCTACAGGCTTACCAGTTTGACCAACATGTTCACTGTGGGGTCTCCAACCTAAATCTGAAACTGGTTTTGAACATGCAGTTGCGGCATTTAGAGTACTTGCCAAGTTTTCAATTAGATGCCAATTTTCAGGACCTTTCATTCCTCTTCCCGCAGACACTACAATATCAGCATCTGCAATACTTATGTTTCCTTTTGATAAATCAACAGAAGCTTGAGTGATTTTTGAATCAGGTATTTCAGCATCAAATTCAATTATTTCTGGGTTTGAGCGGATTTTCTTTTTTTCAAATGAATTACTAGAAATACTTATAATTTTATTTTTTGACGAAATTGATACGTCACAAAATGATTTATTAGAAAAAGATGTTCTTTTAACAGTAAATGGTTCATAATTGGATGGTGCTCCAACTACATTGGATACATAACCAGCATCTAGTTTTATTGACAAGATTGGCGCTAAAAACTTACTATCTGCACCACCTCCTAAAATAACATGATTTGTTGAGTTTTTTATACAGATCTGATAGATAACTTCGGCATAAATTTTTGGATTAAAATTTTTAATGGATTGATTATTTACAACAATAATTTTGTCTGGACCATAGTTGCTTATTTCATTTGTTTTGTCAACATTAATTGCAACGACAATTAATTCAGCTGATAATTGCTCAGAAATATTTTTTGCATATGATATAACTTCATAAGCACTTTTTTTTGGTTCTCTATTACTTGATTCTATGTATGCAATTATTGACATTTTTTAAATTACTTTAGCTTCATTGTGTAGTAGATCGATCAGTTTATCTAAATTATCAGGATCAACCATTTTAATTTCCTTTTTATCTTCAGGCTTAAAAAATTTGTGAGTTTTTGTTTTAAATTCAGATTGATCAGGTGCAATAACATCAAGAGGTTTTTGCCTTGCTTGCATAATTCCTCTCATGTTAGGTATCTTTAAATCACTTTCTTCAACAAGACCCTTTTGGCCACCAATTATTAATGGAAGTTCACAAGTTAATGTTTCGATTCCTCCCTCCATTTCTCTTTTTGCAGTAGCATTAGAGCCATTAATTTCCAAGCTAACACAATTTGTTATGAAATTTATATTTAAAATTTCGGAAATCATTCCTGGTACCATAGATCCGTTATAATCTATTGATTCTCTTCCAGCAATTATTAAATCATATGATTTTTCCTTAATAAAATTTGAAATATTTTTTGCAACTTGATAGCTATCAATTGCTTTTGAATCAATGCGAATTGCTCTATCTGCACCAATTGCAAGAGCTTTTCTTAAAACGGTTTCATTTGATTGTTCTCCAACATTTATTACGTCAATTGATGCATTGTTTTTTTCTTTAAACCACATCGCTCTAGTCAATCCAAATTCATCATTTGGATTGATGACAAATTGTACACCATTAGTGTCAAAATCTGTGTCATTATTAGTAAAGTTAATTTTGGAAGTTGTATCTGGAACACAACTTATACAGACTAAAATTTTCATTCTATACAAATATAGCACAATTTATTATGCGCGCATAGTATTTTTTTAATTTTAAATCTAATTAAATATTCATATTTTTGCATTTCAAAATGAGAGAAATTCAATTTAGAGAAGCTGTTTGTGAAGCAATGTCTGAAGAGATGAGATTAGATGAATCAATATATCTAATGGGAGAAGAAGTTGCTGAATATAATGGAGCTTACAAAGCATCGAAAGGTATGTTAGATGAATTTGGTGAAAAAAGAGTTATTGATACTCCGATTTCTGAGTTAGGATTTGCTGGTATTGGAGTTGGTTCTACTATGACAGGAAACAGGCCAATAATTGAATTTATGACTTTTAACTTTGCTTTAGTTGGTATTGATCAAATTATAAATAATGCTGCTAAAATTAGGCAAATGTCCGGAGGTCAATTTCCTTGTCCAATAGTGTTTAGAGGACCAACTGCTTCTGCTGGTCAACTTGCTGCAACTCATTCGCAAGCCTTTGAAAGCTGGTATGCAAATTGTCCAGGCTTGAAAGTCATTGTCCCATCAAATCCATATGATGCAAAAGGGTTATTAAAATCTGCAATTCGTGATGATGACCCAGTTATTTTCATGGAGTCTGAACAAATGTATGGTGATAAAGGACAAGTGCCAGAAGAAGAATACTTGATTCCAATTGGTGAGGCTGAAATTAAAAAAGAAGGTAATGATGTTACTGTTGTTTCCTTTGGCAAAATTTTAAAGGAAGTTTTCAAAGCAGATGAAAAGCTTAAGGAGGATAACATTGATATAGAAATTATTGATCTTAGAACGATACGTCCTCTTGATATTGATACAATAATTAATTCTGTCAAAAAAACCAATAGGTTGGTTATTCTTGAAGAATCTTGGCCTTTTGGAAATATATCAACTGAAATAGCTTACCAGGTACAAAACAAAGCAATGGATTTTCTGGATGCCCCAATAATAAAAATTAATACGGCAGATACTCCAACACCATATTCTCCAGTTTTGTTGAAAGAATGGCTACCTAATTACAATGATGTGGTAAAAGCAGTTAACAAAGTACTTTATAAATAAAAGTACATTATAATAATAAATTTATATTTTTGACCCCTAAATTTTAAGATTATGAACTTCGATCCAATTTTTATACCTATAATTTTATCTATTCTAGGACTTGTTTACATGTATATAAAAGCTCAATGGGTAAAGAAACAAGACCCAGGAAATGAAAAAATGGTTTCTATTAGTTCAGCTATTAAAAAAGGAGCCTTAGCATTTTTAAATGCTGAGTATAGACTACTATTGATATTTGTAATTGTCGCTTCTGCTGCACTATTTGGAATTTCACTTGTTGTAGAAACGACTAGTTGGCTTATTATACCTGCTTTTGTCGTAGGTGCAATTTTTTCTGGTTTAGCTGGAAATATAGGCATGAGAATAGCAACTGATGCTAATAGCAGAACAACTCAAGCTGCAAGAACAAGTCTACCAAAAGCTCTTGACGTTGCATTTGGGGGTGGGACTGTAATGGGGCTTGGTGTCGCAGGTTTAGCTGTTTTAGGACTTAGTTTATTTTTTATGTTTTTCATCAACCAATTTATGAATGATGGAGGGGATTTTTATACCAATATGACAATTGTTTTGGAAGCTCTTGCAGGATTCTCACTAGGTGCTGAATCAATAGCTCTTTTTGCAAGAGTTGGAGGAGGTATTTACACTAAGGCTGCTGATGTTGGAGCAGACTTAGTAGGTAAAGTTGAAGCTGGTATACCCGAAGACGATCCTAGAAATCCAGCTACTATTGCTGATAACGTAGGGGATAATGTTGGTGATGTTGCTGGTATGGGAGCTGATTTATTTGGTAGTTATGTAGCTACTGTTTTAGCCTCCATGGTTCTAGGTAATTATATTATAAAAGATATGAGTGATTATGCATCTTCACAATTTGAAGATCCATTTGGTGGAATTGGTCCCATTTTATTACCATTATTTATTGCTGGAATTGGAATTATTGCATCTATAATTGGAACACTCTTTATTAAAGTAAAAAGCAATGAAGCTAAGGAAGCACAAGTTCAAGCTTCATTAAATACAGGAAATATAATATCAATCATAATTACACTTATTTCTTGTTGGTTTTTAATAGATTATTTACTGCCAGATACTATAACAGGCATGAAATTTTTTGGAGAAGGTACTAGAGATATTCCAAGTCAAAATATTTTTTATTCAACTATTGTTGGTTTAGCTGTTGGTTATTTAATTTCTGCTTTTACTGAATATTATACTGCACTTGGGAAAAAACCTGTATTGAATATTGTTCAAAACTCCTCAACCGGTGCAGCAACAAATATTATAGCTGGTTTAGCTACAGGTATGAAATCAACATTCTCCTCAGTAATTTTGTTTGCACTAGCTATTTGGGGTGCATATGAACTTGGAGGTTTTTATGGTGTAGCTATTTCTGCATCTGCAATGATGGCTACAACAGCCATGCAATTGGCGATTGATGCTTTTGGCCCTATTTCAGATAATGCTGGAGGTGTTGCAGAAATGAGTGAATTACCAAAAGAAGTAAGAGAAAGAACAGATATTTTAGACTCTGTTGGAAATACTACCGCTGCAACTGGAAAAGGTTTTGCTATAGCATCAGCTGCATTAACAGCTCTTGCACTTTTTGCTGCTTATGTAACATTTACTGGAATCGATGGTATCAATATTTTCAAAGCTGATGTACTCGCTGCATTATTTATTGGAGGAATGATTCCCGTGATTTTTTCAGCACTTGCTATGGAATCAGTTGGAAAAGCTGCCATGAAAATGGTACAGGAAGTTAGGAGACAGTTTAAAGAAATACCTGGTATTCTTGAGGGTAAAGCAAAACCAGATTATGAGAAGTGTGTTGAGATATCAACTAATGCTGCTTTAAAAGAAATGCTTCTGCCTGGTATTATAACAATTGTTACTCCAGTATTAATTGGTTTTACAATGGGAGCTGAGGCTCTTGGAAGTTACATGGCAGGTGTTGCCGTATCTGGTGTTTTATGGGCTATTTTTCAAAACAATGCTGGTGGTGCATGGGATAATGCAAAAAAGTCATTTGAAGCTGGAGTTGAAATTAACGGAAAAATAGAAAAGAAAGGATCTGATGCTCACAAGGCTGCTGTTACTGGCGATACGGTTGGAGATCCATTTAAAGACACATCTGGGCCATCAATGAACATATTGATTAAATTAACATGTCTCGTTGGGCTTGTAATTGCACCAATTCTTGGAAATCATGGATCTGAAGATTATGTATCTAGTGATTATGAAAATGTTGAAAAAAATATAGTTTTGGATGTTAACGAAGACAATCCAGACGAGAGCTCATTAACAATCGTAACCATTTCTGAAGTTAACGGTATTGTTACTGAAAATACTGAGAAATGTTATGGGTCTAAAGCAGAGTTATTGCTAAAAA
>CACCIQ010000025.1 GCA_902546095.1 uncultured Bacteroidota bacterium | reverse complement strand
AAGTTAGATACATCAAATAAACCAAATCCTTTTATGCCGGGTGTATCAATTATTCTTGATCCAAATTCGAGATCATGCATTTCTGAAAATGTTGTAGTATGCTGACCGGACAGATTAGATTTTGAAATTGGTAATGTTTTAATATTAATTTTTGAATCAAGTCTGTTAATTAATGTAGATTTTCCAACACCACTGTGCCCTGAAAAAACACATGACTTACCTTTCATGATAAATTTCAATTTATCTATATTAATTCCTTTTTTTCCAGAGATTTTAAGACAATCATAACCAGCAGACTCATATGTAGCTAAAAAAGTTTTTAAAGTATTCTCTTCTTTATCACTTATATCGTCAACCTTATTGAAAAGTAAAACTGTATCAATGTTATATGAAAAAGTTGATGCTAAGAATCTATCTATAAACATTGTAGATGTCTCTGGGTTTTTAACAGTAATAATTAAGAAACATATGTCAATATTAGATGCAATTATGTGAAATTGCTTAGAAAGTTTTACTGATTTTCTAATCAGGTAATTTTTTCTATTAAAAATAAATTCTATTTGAGATGTATTTTTATTATTATTTAACTTGACAACATCTCCAACACAGACAGGATTTGTAGATTTTATATTTTTTTCTCTGAATTTTCCTAAAAGTCTGCAGTCTATAAATTTTCCATTTTCAAGTTTAACTTTATACCAACTTCCAGTAGATTTATAGACAGTTCCAATCATTAATCTTTAATTATTTTTTCCTGATGATTAATAGACTCTTGATGAATGGCTTTAAAAATTTTTAAAACGAATTCTTCACTTAAACCTCTTTCTTTACCCTCTAATATCATTTTTCCTAAAATTTCATTCCATCTCTTGGATTGTAAAATTGCTACATTTTCTTTTTTCTTTAATTTTCCGATATCATCAGAAATTTTCATTCTTTTTCCAAGAATATCTAGGATGTCGTTGTCAGCTGAATCTATTTTTGTTCTTAATTTTTCTAAGTTTTTTATATAATCTTCCTGATTAACACTCAATTTTCTAATTTTTAATTCCTTCATCAGCTGAATTAATTTTTTTGGTGTTATTTGCTGAGCTGCATCACTCCAAGCATTATCGGGATCAATGTGAGATTCTATCATTAAACCATCAAAATTTAAGTCTAAAGCTTTTTGAGATACATCATGTATTAAATCTCTTCTCCCGCAAATATGTGAGGGGTCGCAAATTAAAGGGAGATCTGGAAATTTATTTTGTAACTCAATTGGTATTTGCCATTCAGGATTATTTCTATATTTTGATTTGCTATAACTCGAAAAACCTCGATGAATAACTCCAAGTTTTTTAATGTTTGATGAGTATAATCTTTCTATTCCTCCGTACCATAGAGACAAATCAGGGTTTACAGGATTTTTTAAAAGAACTATTTTATCAGTTCCTTCAAGTGCATCCGCAATTTCTTGAACAATAAATGGGCTTACCGTAGATCTAGCTCCAATCCAAAGAACATCAACATCATTTTCTATTGCCAATTTAACATGATTTGCGTTTGCAACTTCAGTTGTTGTCATGAGGCCAGTTTCTTCTTTAACTTTTTTTAGCCATTTCAAACCAATTGCACCAACACCCTCAAACATTCCAGGTCTTGTTCTTGGCTTCCAAATCCCCGCCCTAAAAATTGACACATCAGTATCTTTAAGTTCATGAGCTATCGTCAATACTTGTTTTTCTGTTTCAGCGCTACAAGGCCCTGCAATAACTAAAGGATGACTTAAATTAAAATCATCTAACCATGTTCTAAGTTTCTTATTATTTTTCATTATTGTTTTTAATTCCTCCTAAAATTTTCTTGATCCTATTAATATTATTTAAATCGATTAAAATTGAATTTTTATTATCATTTTCAATTTTTGATTTTAAATCGTTTAAGTTTTTAATATAGTTTTCAAGAGCTTTAACTAAATTAGTTTTATTTTGTAAAAAAATCGGTGCCCACATGTTAGGTGAACTTTTTGCAAGTCTCACGGTTGATTCAAAACCACTACCAGCCATATCAAAAATATTCTTTTCATTTTTTTCTTTTTCAATTACCGTCTTCGCCAACATGAATGATGTTACATGAGATAAATGTGAAACGTATGAAATATGTTCATCATGAGATTTAGAATCCATATAAATGATTTTCATTCGAAAATCACTAAAAATTTTCATTGCCTTTTCAAGAAAATATTTTTCTGTTTTTTCAATTTCACAAAGAATATTAGTTACCCCAAAATAGAGACCTGAGACTGATGCATTTGGACCACTATTTTCGGTACCTGCAATAGGATGTGTTGCTAAAAACTGTTTTCTATTTTTGTGATCTGAAACGGTCTTACAAATTTGATTTTTTGTGGAACCAACATCAATTACAAGGGTTTTATTTCCAATTTTATTTAATACTTCAGGTAATATTTTTACTGTTTCATCAACGGGTACTGAAATCAATACAACATCCATATCAGAAATATTATTATCATCTAACTTACCATCAATCAGTTTTAATTTCAAAGACATTTGATAATTACTATCAGAAGAATCTAATCCAAAAATTTTTGATTTTTTATAGATATTTTTTATATCCATGGAAAAAGATCCACCCATTAAACCTAGTCCAATTATTCCAACTTTCATCTATAACCTATTTAGAGCTTCAATTAATTTTTTTTCTTCTTGACAAAGTGATATTCTTACATAACCTTCTCCAGCAGTGCCAAAAATAGATCCTGGTGTTATAAAAATATTTTTGCTATATAATAATTTGTCTGTAAAATCCTTAGATTTCGTTGATGAATTATTGATCTTTGCCCATATAAATAAGCCTAAACCATTTTTATAATATTTTAAATTAAGTTTATTACAAATTTCAATCACTATATCCTTTCTTTTTTTATAAATGCTGTTTAAATCTGAATACCATTTTTTATTTTGATTTAACGCCTCAATAGCACCTTGTTGCACTGGGAAAAACATTCCAGAATCCATATTAGATTTAATTTTTAAAATACTTTGAATATTATTTTTTGACCCTACTACCATTCCTAGTCTCCAACCTGCCATATTGTGTGATTTACTGAGTGAGTTTAACTCAAGGCAATTTTCACAATTTTCATTATTATAAAGAAGACTTGTTGGGTTTTCATTTAATATAAAACTATATGGATTATCATTTACTAAAAGAATACCATTCTGTACGCATAAATCAATTAAATTTTGAAAAAAGTTCAAACTACAACCAGCACCAGTGGGCATATTTGGATAATTAATCCACATAATCTTCACCTTAGATAAATCAAGTTTTGTCAGTTCATTAATATCCGGAAGCCAAGATTTCGATTCTTTTAAGCTATAATAAATAGGCTTTGCTCCAACAATTTTAGTTACTGCAGAATAAGTTGGATATCCAGGATTTGGAATTAAAACTTCGTCTCCCTCATCTAAAAATGCTAAAGAAATGTGCATAATTCCTTCTTTAGAACCAATTAATGGTAAAATTTGGCTATTAGGATCCAACTTTACATTGTAATTGTTCTGATAAAAATCTTTAATCGCGGTCCTGAAAGGCTGAATTCCTTTGTAACCTTGGTACTTGTGCGCAACAGGTGAGTCTAAAGATTTTTTAAGTTTTTCAACTACAGAACTCGGCGGCATTATATCTGGACTTCCAATACCCAAATTAATAATTGGTTTACCAGATGAAATCAAAGAATTAATTTCTTTTAATTTTCTTGAAAAATAATATTCCTGAATAAGTTCTAATCTTTTTGCAGTCTTCATTTTGATTTAAAATTTAAATAGACACCAAATTCTTTAACTAATTCAGAAGATTTTGTAACCTCATCGATTGCTTTTTTATAATTATTATACTCTTTAAATGTTAAGTCAACAAAGAAAGAATATTTCCAAGGAGTTTCAATAATTGGTATTGACTGAATCTTTGTTAAATTTTGATTATGGTTAGCCAATATATTTAAGATTTGAGCTAAACTCCCATTTTCATGACTAAGGATAAATTTAAGGGATGCTTTATTTAAATCTAATTTATCTCCATTATTACTTTTTTTAGAAATGATTACAAATCTTGTTTCATTGTCTTTTATAGTTTGAATATTTCTTTCAATTATCTCAAGTCCGTAAAGTTCAGATGCTTGAAAGCTTGCAATAGCAGCAGTATCAATGATTTTATTTTCTCTGATTCTTTTGGCAACATCTGCTGTGTCTCTATCCTCTACAATAGTTTTTTTTGAATTTTTAATAAAATCTTTGCATTGCAATAAAGCCATGGGATGGGAAGAAATATATTTTACATCATTAAACTTAACACCTGGGTAAACCATAAGATTATGGTTAATATTTATATAATGTTCACCAATGATAGATAAACCATATTTGTCAATTAATGAATAGTTGGGAATGATTGACCCTGCTATAGAATTTTCAATTGCCATTACTCCATAATCACTTTTATTTTCAATCATTGACTCAATTAAAGCATCAAATGACATACATTCGTCAATTTCTATATCATCACTAAAGAACTCAACAGCTACTTGATGATGATATGATCCTTTAATCCCTTGTATTGCAACTTTCATAACAAAAAAAAAGTCCTGAAATTCAGGACTTTTACATTAATTCTTTTTAACAATTATTAACAAAAAATCCTGCTATTACTTAAGTAGTAAAAGAAAAAATAGATTTGGTTGTAATAATTTTTATTAAACATATCGCTAAAAATAAGATAGTATTTTATTTCTACAAAATATATTCTATAAAAATACTTATCTGAGCCTACCACCACCTCTGTTTCCTCGCGGTCTCGGGGTTGGCGTAGATGCTTTATCACTGTCTTTATTATCCTTACCCCCAAAAAGAGTCAAATCATATTTAAGTTTAAATAAAATATATCTAGGTTGAATTACATACATTCTAGTTTGAGAGAAAAACTGATTAAATGAATCTCTATTTATTGATTGGTCATTCAATAAATTTGTAACTCCGACTCCAAACTCCCATTTAGAACCGTCCTTATTGTAAGTTAAATCAGCATCCATAAATCTAAATTTATTCAAAGTCTGATCCTGATTTCTATAGTGATTATAACTGTATTCAGTAGTAAATACAAATCCTTTTCCAAAATATGCATCTATTCTAGCAAATGGAGACTCAGTTATAAACTGGTTTTCAATGCCTCCATTATTATAATCGTTTATATTATACTTATATCCTATCTCAAAATTTGGTTTATCTCTAAAATTAGTTTCAATACTTGCAGAATAATTTTGATTTAGACTTTTTGAATTTCTTATTTGATTATTTACCTCGTTTGTAAAATCACTGAAATTAAATCGAGTAGAAAAATTTAATTTAAAATTTTTAAATCTTTTATCAATCCTACCGCTCAAAGAATAAGTTTCTCTAGGAAAATTAGAATTTGTTGAAGTTCTAATAGCATCTATTCCGTTAATATTAGCTCTAGACTGAATTGAATTACTTCTTTTAGAATAATTAGCATTAGCGAAAATATTAGTAAAAGTAAATTGATTAATACTTCTATAATTTAAATTATAATTGTTGACAACCGCAGCCTCAAGTTCTCTATTACCTTGAAATATGCTGTTATAATTACTAAAAACAAAACCCTCTGCAAGATTATTTATATCAGTAAATTGTGTGTTTTTTCTGTAAGTAAGTCTTAAACTCTCAGATTTTTTAAACTGTAAATTTATTCTCAAGTTTGGTCTTGCATCACTTATATTTCTCTCAAATGATGTCCCTAATTGAGTATTTTTTGTTTTGTAATAATGTAAGGTCAAACCAGGATCAATGGTAAAAATTCCAGTTCTTAATCTATAGTTCAAAGCAATGTATGCATCACTAAAGTCAAAACTTACATCATTATTAAATGTTGGGTCATTAAAATTTAATAGTGATCCATTATCCAATATTTGAAAAAAACTTGAATCAAAATCCTGTCCTACATCTGTTACACCTAAACTTAGATTTATATTTGATGTATCATTTAGTAAATAATAATAATCCAGCTTTGCCTCAAGTTTGGCGGTGTGTACTAACCTCTCTTGTGTTACATCATATTTATTGACAGATGAACTAAAAGGGATCAGTCGAGTGAAAGGATTTCTATCTCTTATTGCTCTACTAAAAGGATTTTCTTCTTGATCTAAATGCTGAGCCTCAAACGAAAAAATATGATCATCTGCCAAAGTAAAGTATAGTTTAAACTCTTGATTTAAAGATTGTGGTTTTTGAGATCTTGTAATATCAAGTGTTTCTTGCATTCTGTTATCTTGTCTCCCATACATTGATGTAAGGTCATTATTCTCATATTGATCGGATTTATTCAACAAAATATTATATTCCAATTGTAAAATTTCACTAGGCTCGTATTCAAGACTAAACTTATAAAGTTCTAATTCATTCTCTTGTAATGAAAATTCACTTGTGTTTTCAAGAGCATTAGTAGCAATATATGTTCTATCAATTTGTTCCTCTAACTCATTAGTAGTTGATGAATGGACTGTAAAACCAGATATTTCAAGGCCTTTATCATTACTAACTGAAAAGTTTGTAGCTGTGAGTTTTGAATCAATATATTTCGCTCGATTATTATTTAAACTTCCTAAACCAGCCAAGTCAGAACCAATATTAATTGATGTACCTGTTCTTGAATTTAAGTTTCCAAATCCACCTGAGAACCTGTAAAAATCTCTTCTAGAAAGAGGAGGCTGACCAATATCGTTTGAATTAGCAATAACACTAAAGTTAAATTTGGGAGCGTAATAGAAAACCTTGGGTGCAACAAGATGAATGTCGTCAGGTCCAGTACCAGCCAGAATTTCACCAAACCAAAACTTATCCCTGCCTTCCCTCAGCCTAATATTGATAGCAAAATTATCTTCATTATTTTGAACACCACTCAGCTGTCCAACCTCTGTAAAATTTCGTAAAACTTCAATTTTTCCAACAGCTTTGGCTGGTAAATTTTGAGCAGCTAATTTTGTATCACCATCAAAAAAATCTTTTCCCTCAATCTGAATTTTCCTAACTTCTTGACCTTCAACTTCAATTCTACCATCCTCATTAACTTCAACACCTGGTAAATTTTTTAAAACGTCTGCTAATTTTTTTTCTGTTCCAGTATTAAAAGCATCTGCACTGTAAACTATAGTATCACCTCTTATTTCAACAGGCATTTCATAAACAATTTCAACAGCATCAAGTGCCTCAGATTGTTCCTCTAAGACAAAATTTCTTACTAAATCATCCTCCAAGTTAATATTAAATTCTATTGGCTTAAATCCTATGAATGTGATTTTAATATTAAATTCAGTATCATTTCTAAGATTAATAGTGAAATAACCATTATCATTTGAAATACCAAAACCATCAAGAACACTTGTTTCATTGTTGACAGCAATTACGTTAGCTCCCATTATTGGATAGCCAGAACTGTCTTTAATTGTTCCGCTAAAACTTGATTGAGATAAAATATAAAGTGGAAAGAGTAAAAAGAAAATTATTTTTTTCATAGGCTACCTGTTTAGTCTTGCAGAACCTCCACGAGCCCTTGATTTATTCCACATTTCCCTTGCCTCTATTCTTTTTGCGTCCTGTAAAACTAAAAAATCAGATGTAGCTATTACCTTACCTTTTTTTGGTCTTTTAATTTTCGTTTTTTCAGTTGGATTCATTACAATTTTGGTGCATAAAACAGTTGTTTTATCGTCACTAATCTCAAGAATTAAACCAGGAAGGCCTCCATACCAAGATGGTCCTGTAGCGATTGGAATTTCTGGTGTAAACCAAGCAACTACATTTACTTTTCTCATTTTTTTCTTTTGATTGTTAAGATTTTGTTCCCAATTACCAAAACTAAACGTAGACTCTTCAACTTCTTTTTCATAAGTGGCTTTGTAACAAGTGTATTTTCCAATCTTTTTAGATTCACCTGTCATTTTCCATTTTTGATCACTTAATGAGTCCGTTAGGAGAAAGAATCTACCCATAAATTCAGTTTCATTTACTGATATTTTATCATTAATATTTTTATAAAGCTTTCCTATATTATCACCTACATATTGAGCCATCCAATTAAATCCACCTCTTCCATCATCTATATCAAGTTTTTTTTGTTCAGTATAAATTGATTCAGTGGAATTAAATTCTAAAACATAATCTTTTTCAGTATTTTGCTTTAACATTTTTTCCATGTATCCCCTGTACTGAGCGGTTCTTGGGTTATCAAGGAATGACTTATCAACTCCTATCTTGGACATGTAGTATGCTTTACCCTGAAATTGTTGAGAAAAGGACAGACTACAGACTAGAATAAAAGGAAGAATAATATATTTCATAGATCTCTAGTTAGTTGTATTATATATGCGCAAAAACTAAGCCACATTTTTTTTTTAAAAAAAACATGTGGTTATTTAAAAGTTTTCAAATATATTTTTAATTTTAAAAACTTATCTAATGCACGTAGCTATAGCTGGAAATATAGGAGCTGGTAAAACAACACTTACAGAAATGCTGTCAAAGCATTATGGCTGGGAGCCTCATTATGAAGATGTTCTTAAAAACCCCTATTTAGATGATTTCTATGAAAGAATGGAAAGATGGTCATTCAATCTTCAAATTTATTTTTTGAATAGTCGCTTCAATCAAATGATTGAATGTTCACAAAACAAAAAAGATACAATTCAAGACAGAACCATATATGAGGATGCGTTTATTTTTGCTCCTAACCTAAAGTCTATGGGTTTAATGACAAATAGAGATTTTAATAATTATGAATCCATTTTTAAAACATTAAAATCTTTTGTTAAGGATCCAGACTTATTAATTTATTTAAGAAGTAATATTCCGAATTTAGTTGATCAAATTCACAAAAGAGGAAGAGAGTATGAAAACTCGATAAG
>CACCIQ010000024.1 GCA_902546095.1 uncultured Bacteroidota bacterium | reverse complement strand
TTTTCAAAACCTAACTTTTGAGCTTTCCATTTCAATCGAATACTTTTTAGGAGATCTACAGATTCAACAGGTAGAAATCCATATTTATCCTTCAACTCTTTTTCAAACTTAATCAACTCATCATCATTATTTAACTTCGATAGTTTAGTATAAAGAATTAGTCTTTCATTCACCTTTGAAACGTAAGTATTAGGGAATAATATTTCAAAGTCAGTATCAATGATAACATCTCTAATAAAATTATTATTTGATTCTTCTTTAAACATTTTTTTGAATTCATTGCTTTTTAACTCTTCAACAGCTTCATTTAAAATTTTGTGGTAAGTTTCAAAACCAATATCATTTATAAATCCACTTTGCTCACCACCTAGTAAATCACCAGCACCTCTAATTTCTAAATCTTTCATTGCTATATTAAAACCTGAGCCTAATTCAGAGTATTGCCCTATAGCATTAATCCGCTTTTTTGCCTCATCAGTTAATGCTGATATTTCAGGTGTTATAAAATAGCAAAAAGCTTTTCTGTTACTTCTACCAACTCTACCCCTCATTTGATGTAGGTCACTTAGTCCAAAATGGTGTGCATTATTTATAAAAATTGTATTTGCATTAGGGACATCTAATCCACTTTCAATAATAGTTGTTGATAATAGTATATCAAATTTATTTTCAATAAATTCTAACATAATTTTTTCAAGATTTTTACCATCAATCTTACTATGAGCAATTTTAATTTTAGCATCAGGAATTAAGTTTTCAAGCCAATTTCCAAATTCATTAATGTTATCAATTTTATTGTTTACAAAAAATACTTGACCTCCTCTTTGCATTTCAAATCTTATTGCATCTTGAATTGACTTTGCATTAAATCTAATTACTTCAGATTCAATAGGTACTCTGTTGCTAGGTGGAGTAGATATAATTGAAAGGTCTCTTGCAGCCATTAAACTATATTGAAGTGTTCTAGGAATTGGTGTTGCAGTAAGTGTTAGAATATCAATATTTTCCTTGATTGATCTAATCTTTTCTTTTACATTAACTCCAAACTTTTGTTCTTCATCTACGATTAATAATCCTAAATTATGGTATTGAACAGAATCATTTACTAATTGGTGAGTTCCAATAATTAAATCAAGTTTTCCAGTACTAATCTCATCTAGTATTTTATTCTTCTCTGTCTTTGTTCTAAACCTATTTAAGTAATCAAATGATATAGGAAAGCCTTCAAATCTTTTTAATAGTGTTTTATAATGTTGAAATGCCAAAATTGTTGTTGGGACTAAAATTGCAACTTGTTTACCATTGTCAATTGCTTTGAAGGCTGCCCTAATCGCAACCTCAGTTTTACCAAATCCAACATCACCACAAATTAATCGATCCATTGGATTCTCAGATTCCATATCAGTTTTTACATCTGCATTAGCTTTAATTTGGTCTTTTGTTTCTACATATAAAAATGAAGCCTCAAGCTCATTTTGCATCGAGCTATCAATTTTATATTTATATCCTTTAGAAATTTTTCTTTTTGCGTATGATTTTATTAAATCAAAAGCAAGTTTTTTTATTCTAGTTTTTGCTTTAGTCTTTAATCTTTCCCAGGCTCCAGACCCTAGTTTAAAGATCCTAGGTTTTGCACCGTCTCTGCTCTTATATTTTGAAATTTTGTTAAATAAGTGAACACTTAGATAAAGTGTATCATTTTCTCCGTATACTAACTTAATTGCCTCTTGTTTTCTTCCCTCAACATCAATTTTTGTCAAACCTTTGTAAATTCCAACTCCATGATCAATATGAGTTACGAAATCCCCAACGTTAATTTGATTTATATCATCAATATTAAGTTTTTTCTTTTTGCTATATTTTTTTTGAATTCTGTATCTATGAAATCTATTGAAAATTTCATGATCTGTAAAACAAACTCTTAAATCATCATGATTTATAAAACCTTTATAAATTGGTTTTATTATTGACTTAAATTCATAACTATAATTAAATTTTGATAATATTTGATGGAATCGTTCTGCTTGTTCTTTACTTGAAAAATAAATATTTAGTTTATAATTTTTTGATGAATAATATTTGAGCTCATCGTTTAAGATCTCAAACTTTTTATTAAATGCAGGTTGCTGAACTATATCAAGCTTGATATCAAAATCTTTGTTTAGATTATTAAGATGAATAATTTTTCTTTCATTAATTTCTTTTAAAAATAATCTATCGGAATATTCGTTTTTATTCTCCTTAAAATTCTTATATAGTTGTTTTTTAATTGAATCAATTTCCTCGATTAATAAAGCGGTATTACTATCAGTTAGCTCAACTATGCTGTTTGCTCTTCTAATTAAAGATTCGTTGGAGAAATCAGGTATAATTTTAGCTTCAACTAACTCTTTTGTTGAATATTGAGTATCTATATTAAATTCCCTTATACTTTCTACAGTATCACCATCAAATTCAATTCTTAATGGACTTGTATATGCAAAAGAAAAAATATCTACAATATTTCCTCTTTTTGCAAAATCACCAGGTTGTTGTACATAATCATCCTTTTCAAATTTTAAATCAAATAGTAATTCATTAATTGAATTTATTTTTAAAAATTGTCCTTTTTCTATATTTATCGTTTTGGAATCAATTTCTTTTTCATCAGGAATTTTTTCAAAAATAGCTTCCGGATAAGTCACTATTATTTTAGTTTCTTTATCTAAAATATCCCTAATAGTTTTTGATCTATTAATGATATTGCTCTCATCTTTAATTTTTTTGGTATCGCTTCTATAGTTTGATGGTAAAAAACTACAATTTTTTTCACCAATTAATTCTACAATATCGCTGTAGACATATGAAGCAGTTTCTTTCGAATTACTTATGTAAAATATTTGTTGATTAATTGATGAAAATATTTCGATGAGTAAAAATGACAATGAAGAGCCATAAGCACCCTCAACTTTAATTTTTTTTTGATTTTTTGATATAAGTTTCCTGAGTTTCTGAAATTTCAGAGACCTATAGTGATTCAACCCAAAAGGATATAAACCTTTAATCATCAATCTTTACAATTATCAAGTAATTGTCGTGCGAATATATACAATCCTTAGTTATATATGTAACAAATTAACCCTTAAATACCTTAAATATTATAAAAATTAACCTATTTAAAAGATTAAATTAGATTTGCATTTAAATTATGGAATTTATAATTAGAGATGCCAAAAAAAGTGATGTTAAATCAATCCTTAAATTGATTAAGGAACTTGCTATTTTCGAAAGAGAACCTAATGAGGTTATTTTAACTGAGCAACAACTAATAATTGATGGATTTAAAGATCAACCAAAATTTAAGTGTTTTATTGCGGAAATTAAAAAAGAGGTTGTAGGTATTGCATTGATTTATCCGAGATACTCTACTTGGAAAGGAGCTGCTATGCATTTAGAAGATTTGATTGTAACTGAAAAGCACCGGGGAAAAGGAATTGGCTTTGCATTATTTTCAAAGTTTATCAAATACTCTTACAATCAAAAAGTTAACAGAGTCCAATGGGTGGTTCTAGACTGGAATCAAAGTGCTATTGAGTTTTATAAAAATAATGGAGCACAAGTACTAAATGATTGGAGGGTAGCACTGATGGATAAAAATGCAATTAAAAAATTTGTAGAAAATGAAAGTATTTAAGTTTGGAGGTGCTTCCATAAAAGATGCACCCAGTATTAAAAATATTTTAGAGATTATTTCAAAATATGAGAAGGATAATTTAGTGATAGTTGTTTCTGCAATGGGAAAAACTACTAATGCTTTGGAGAAAGTTGTTGATAGTTATTTTAATGATAAAGCTCAATTACAATCTAGCATTTCAGATGTTTTTAATTTTCATATAAATATTCTCAACAATCTTTTTGAAAAAAATCACTTCATTTTTTCAGAGCTAAATACCTCATTTGAAAAATTAGGCTCATTTATAAAATCGAATAAGTCACCGAGTTACTCTTTTGTTTATGATCAGGTTGTTTCACTTGGAGAACTAATATCTTCAAAAATTATATATGAATATCTTCAAAAAAATAATATAGATTGTTCCTTAATTGATGCTAGAAACTGTATTAAAACTAACTCTAAATATAGAGGAGGTAAGGTTCAGTGGGATATGACAAACAAGAAAATAAAAGAGCTAATTTCTGACTCAAAAATAAATATTACTCAAGGCTTTATTGGAAGTGATAGTAATAATTTCACTGTTACACTAGGTAGAGAGGGATCTGATTATAGCGCTGCTATTTTTGCTTATTCATTAAACGCAGAGTCTTTAAGTATTTGGAAAGATGTTCCTGGTTTACTTAATGCAGATCCTAAATTTTTTTCTAATACAAAACTATTGAATCAAATTTCATATTCAGAAACAATTGAATTGGCTTTTTATGGAGCATCTATTATTCATCCAAAAACACTTCAACCATTACAAAAAAAAGAGATTCCTTTATTTGTTAAATCATTTAAAAATCCTCTTTCAAATGGAACAGTAATTTCTAAAGGAGTTGATATTAATCCTCTTGTTCCATGCTATATTTTTAAAGAAAATTTAATTCTATTAAAAATTTCATCACTCGATTTTTCTTTTATGGTTGAGGATAATATTAGCCACATTTTTAAGCAACTTCATGATTTCAAAATGAAAGTCGACCTTATTCAAAACTCTGCTATTACTTTTTCAGTTTGTTTTTTTGATAAGTATAATATGATAAATGAACTTGTAAGTAATCTGGAAGGTAAATTTAAAATTCAAATTCATAAAAATGTTTCACTGTTTACAATAAGACATTTTGATGAAAAGTCCATTAAAAAAATTAGTAATAAAAGAAAATTACTTTTGGAGCAAAGAACAGAAAAAGTAGTGAAATTAATTTTCTCTAACTAAAATATTTATCTGAAAATTCTTTGCAAAATAACTTTATTTCCTCTCTACATTTTTCAAATGCACTATCAACCAGTTTAGGGTTTTTAATTGAACTAGGATCAAAAAAAGGATGATGAGTTCTAATTGCATTTTTTGAGAAAAAAATTGGACATTTTTCCTGTGCGTTATCACATACTGTAATAATGTGGTCAAATTCAATACTCTTAAATTCATTTATATTATTAGAGGTCTGCTTTGAAATGTCAATACCATCATCTTTCATTGTTTTTATCGCTAAACTATTTATTTCGTGATTATCAACCCCAGCACTATAGACATTTGCTCTTTTTTTTAAAAAAAATTTTAAATAACCCTCTGCAATTTGACTTCTACATGAATTGCCAGTACATAAAATCAAAATCATTTTATTTTCCATATAAATCTTTAATTTTTTCTAAGACAACTTGTGCTAATTTTAATTTACTTTCGATTGACCAGCCTGCAATATGGGGAGTTAATACTACTTTTTCAGATTTCTTAAGGTATTCTAAATCACTATTTATATTTAAGTTCTCAAAGGATTTTGATTCATTTTCTATTACATCTAGACATGCTCCTAAAATTTTACCTGTTTTGATGCCATCTACTAAATCAGATGTTTTTAAACATTCTCCTCTTGATGTATTAATGAGAAAAAAAGGTTTTTTGCAATTATTGATAAAGTTTTTGTTTATTAGTTGAAAGCTTGAATCATTAAGATTTGTGTGCAGGCTTATTATGTCACAACTTTTCATTATTTCACTAATGCTAACTTGAGTAGCATATTTATCAGATATTTCTTTAATAATATCGTTGCATAAAATTCTTACATTAAAACCTGACAATTTTTTAGCTAAACTTTTTCCTGTATTTCCATAACCAATAATTCCGATAGTTTTGCCATCCAATTCAGTCCCTCTGTTTTGCTCTCTTGCCCAAATATTATTTTTAATCTCATTATTTGATTTAATAATTTTATTTAATAGACTTAAAAGCATACCAAGAGCATGTTCACCAACAGCATTTGCATTTCCCTCAGAAGCAGAGATTATCTCTATATTTTTCTTTTTAGCATAATCAGTATCAATATTTTCTAGACCGGATCCTACTCTTGCTATAAATTTTAAATTTTTACAACAGTCAATAAATTTTTTATCAATTTCAATTCGGCTTCTTAGAATTATACCTTCAAACTCCCAAATCTTCTTTTCAACTTCTTTTTTTGTAGAAATTAAGTCAAAGTAGTTTTTAAAGCCAAGTTTTCCTAATTCATTTTTTAGGAGTTCATGATTTTCATCTAAATGAATTATTTTAGGCATTTTAGAATCCAAGGATAATTTTTGCTATATAGAAAAACAATAAGATGCCTATTACATCATTTCCAGTAGTAATAAAAGGGCCAGTAGCAATGGCTGGATCAATACCAAATTTTTCAAGAATAATTGGAACAGAAGTTCCAATTAAAGCAGCAACTATAATTACTAAAATCATGGAAACTGAAATTGTAATACTCATGTCTATGCTTTGATTAATTAAAAGTCCAAAGACTATAATAATTAAACTTAGTATAATTCCATTTAATAAAGTAAGACTGATTTCCTTTATAAGTCTTGAAATTAAACTTCCCTTTATTTGATCATTAGCCAATCCTTGAACTACAATTGCAGATGATTGAACACCAACATTTCCTGCCATTGCAGCAATTAAAGGAGTATAAAAAAATAGTGCTCTTAGTTCTTTTGTTGCCATGATATTTTCAAAGCTCTCTAAAATAAAAACACTACCAAGTCCGCCAAATAATCCAAGGATTAACCATGGCAATCTAGCTTTAGTTAATTCTAAAATAGAATCATCTGCTTCAACATCATTTGATATTCCTGCCGCAAGCAAATAGTCTTCTTCAGCTTCATCTTTTATGTAATCAACTATATCATCAATAGTAATTCTTCCCAATAATTCAGTTTTGTCATTAACAACAGGTATTGCCTCTAAATCATATTTTGACATTAATTTTGCAACCTCATCAGCAGAATCATTTACATTAACAAAATCTACTTTCGGTATGTAAATTTCTTTTATTTTACTTTTTGATGGTGAAGTGATTAAATCTTTTAAAGATAACCTTCCAATTAACACCCTTTTTTTATTAAGAACATAGATTGAATGGACTCGAGTAATATCCTTTGCTTGTTTTCTTATTTCTCTCAAACAAGTTAATACACTCCAATTTTCATTTACACTAATTAATTCTTTTGCCATTAAACCACCAGCTGAATCTTCTTCATAATTTAAAAGTTCTCTTATGTTATCTGTAATATTTTCATCTTTAATCAGTGAAATTACTTTTTCTTGTTTTTCGTCTGATAGTTCAGATAAAATATCAGCAGCATCATCACTATCAAGTTCTTTGATTTCACCAGCTATCTCTTTCTCAGATAATCTTTCAAGTATTTTTTCTCTTACATCTTCATCAAGCTCAGTCAGTACATCAGATGTTTTATCACTATCAATGAGTTTAATTAGGTAAATACTTTCTTGAAAGTTTAACTCATTGATAATTTCAGCAAGGTCTGCATAATGTATTTCTTTAACCTTTTTCTTAATTTCTTTATTCTTCTTATTAGAAATGAGTTGGCTAATTTCTTGGATAATTTCTTTTGAGAGTTCAAATGTTTTCATTGCCAACCAAATTTGTTAAATAAATAAAGTCAGAAACACTTAGCTGTTCTGGCCTTTTTGCAAAGATAGTGTCTTCTTTTTTATTTTCAGGTATATTAAAATTCTTAAGGCTGTTCCATATCGTTTTTCTTCTTTGTCCAAATGATTGTTTTACAATTTTTTTAAAAAGTATTTCATCACAGTTTATACTGTCATTCTTCTTATTTATTTTAATTACGGCAGAATCAACTTTAGGAACTGGGAAGAAACACTTTGGTTTAATTTTTTTCATCATTTTGATATCATAAAAAGCTTGAATTAAAACTGATAAAATTCCATATTTTTTTGTTCCATGATTGGAGCATATTCTTTCTGCTACTTCTAACTGGAACATTCCAACCATTTCATTAATGATGCTTTTATTTTCATATACCTTGAATAATATTTGTGATGATATATTGTATGGAAAATTACCAATAATTGATAGAGGTTCTTTGAATGCTTTTAAATCAATATTAAGGAAGTCATCATTAATTAAATGTTTTTCAATATTTGAAAATTTATTTTTTAAATATTCAATACACTCTTCATCAATTTCTACAAGTTTAATTTTTCTATTAGAAATTTTTAATAAGAAGTTTGATAAAATTCCCTTACCAGGTCCCACCTCAATTATTGTTTTTGTTTTGTCATCAGACAGGTAAGAAACGATTTCTTTAGCGATATTATCATCTGTCAAAAAATTTTGACCAAATTTTCTTTTAGGCTTTAAAGTGTTCAAATTCAAATATATATCTAAGATATAAATTTAAAACCTGTGTATTCTTGTAAAATTTTTGGAATTTTAATTCCCTCAGTTGAAGAGTTGTTTTCAATAATTGCAGCAACAATTCTTGGAAGAGCTAGTGCACTACCATTAAGTGTATGAGCAAGTTCTTTTTCTTTTTCATTAATTCTTATTCTTAATTTTAGACGGTTAGATTGATAGGTTTCAAAATTAGATACTGAGCTTACTTCAAGCCACTTTTTTTGAGCTTTTGAATATACTTCAAAATCATAGGTTAGTGCTGACGTAAAACCTAAATCTCCACCACATAATCTTACTACTCTGAATGGTAATTCTAATTCTTCAAGAATATTTTTCACGTGTGCAACCATTTCATCCAATACTTTATATGAATTTTCTGGTTTTTCAATTCTAACAATTTCTACCTTGTCAAACTGGTGTAATCTGTTCAGACCCCTAACATCTTTTCCATAACTACCAGCTTCACGGCGAAAACAAGGTGTGTAACCAGTAAGTTTAATTGGTAAATCTGATGAATTAATTATACTGTTTCTATAAAAATTTGTTATTGGTACTTCAGCGGTTGGAATCAAGTATAAATCATCATTATTTATATGATACATTTGACCCTCTTTATCTGGTAATTGTCCAGTTGCAAATGCAGATTCCTCATTAACTAAGACTGGAGGCTGTACCTCTGTATAACCTGATGATGTGTTTTTATCTAGGAAATAATTTATTAATGCTCTTTGTAAAGTTGCTCCTTTACCTTTATATACGGGAAATCCTGATCCTGTGACTTTATTACCCAATTCAAAATCAACAATATCAAATTTTTCACAAAGTTCCCAATGTTCCAGAAGTTTTTCATCATTTACTTTAAATGTACTTTCAAAAATAATTTCATTATCATTTTCATCTGATCCTTTTTTAACTAATTCATTTGGAACATTTGGTATTGAACACAATAATTCTTGAAGATCTTTATTATTACTATTTAGTAATTCTTGTAATAGTTTAATCTCAGGCTTAATTTTCTCTACTTCTTTTTTTAATTCATTAGCCTCATCGACTTTACCATTTTTAAAAAGTTCACCAATTTGTTTAGATAAAGTATTAACCTTAGACAGTAGAGTATCTAAATTTGTTTGTTGTTTTTTTCTACTTTCATTAAAATCAATAATTTTTTTTAAGTCAGATGAGTAGTCTTTATTTCTTTTTTTAAGACTATCGATAACTTTTGAAAAGTTATCTTTTATGAAGTCAACCTGTAACATATTATTAACAAAACTAATTATTATAAGTTGAATTTATATGTTTAATGCAACTTTCTCGATCAATATTAAGTTGATTTTTTAACATTTCAGCATTATCAAACTTTATTTCGTCTCTAATGAATTTCAAAAAT
>CACCIQ010000023.1 GCA_902546095.1 uncultured Bacteroidota bacterium | reverse complement strand
ATATGAATCAAGAGCGACATCCATTGGATACCAAAGTTGATTATCCAAGCTTCCAGCACCATTACCTCCCATAACTAAATTACCAGAGTTTGATCCTGGGGTCCATTTTACAATTCTATGTAACTGGGTGTCTGCAATATAAACAGTACCGTTCGATGTAACGTGAAGTCCATGAGCTTCAGTTAATTTATTTAAATCATTGTTGTTCCCTGCCTGACCATTGCCTCCAGCAACAGTTGTGATTTTTTCAGTTTCAATATTATATTTTTGAACTCTTCTGTTACCATAATCCATAACATAAATATCACCTGAGGAGTCAGTTCCCATAGCAGCAGGATGTGATAATTGATTGTTTGCAGAGCCACTATTTTCACCACCCCAAAGAATTTTACCCTCGGTATCACTTGGTGACCATTTCATGATTCTGTGGTTTTGTCTATCAGATATAAAAATATTTCCATCTGCATCAACAACTACTCCCCAAGGTTGATTCAATTGATTTAAATTACTACCAGCTCCATTTCCTCCAGCAACAATAACACCCTCAGTTGCATCAGGGGCCCATTTGACAACTCTGTGATTATCACGATCCGTTACATAAATATTTTTATCATCATCAACATATACGTCGTCTGGATTTCGAAGCTGGTTCAAACTATTTCCATAACCATAACCTCCAGCAACAATTACTCCCTTGTTCGTTTCAGTATTCCATCTCACAACTCGTTGATTATTTTGATCAGCTATATATACATTATCATCCTTGTCTATGAATAATCCAGATTTTCCACTAAAACCATCTAAAGAGTTTTCTTGTTGTCCCGTTCCTGCGTATGTAGTTGATACATTAGAGATAAAAACAGAAGTATAATCGTCATAATCAGCTGTTCCAGTTGGTTTAAATGGAATCGTTGTATCATATGATGTAGCATCTGAAATAGTTGCAGTTAAAACTGAGATCCCTCCATTTTCTTCAATTGTCTCGCTGTCAGCAGATATTGAAGTTACGCTTGGTTTATCATCACTAGTTAAAAATAGTGTAACATCATCAACAGTTGTTGTAGCATTTTCAAGTGTACCAAAGGAGACTATAATAGTTTCTTTAATTTCAACATCAGAGTCATCTAAACCATCAGTTGAAATTACGATTGAGGCAAAAGATTGTCCAGCAGATATGGTAAGTGGACTCTCAGAAATTGTATATTCAGAATCTTTTGTTGCAGTCCCGGAAATTGTAAAAGGTATAGAGACGGTTTTTCCAGATACTTTTGAAAGTGTAGCTTTAAGAGTAACATCTGTTGATGAATTTTCTCCAATTTCTGGTGAGCTTAGCTCAAAAGTTACAGTTGGAGGGTTATCGCCATCAACTAATGTTATTGAAATAGCATCAGTATTTGTATTGGTTGCATTTACTGTTGACTGAGGAGTTAATACAATAGTTTCATTATCCTCATCTGAGCTGTCAGTCAATGTAGTAATGACGATAGTTCCAGTAGTATCTCCAGCTTCAATTGTAATTTCAGGGGAAATTTGTTTTCTTTGGACCCTTCTATTGCCTCTGTCAGCAGTGTAAATATTACCGCTATCATCAACAACAACATCCATAGGATACTCGAATTGCTCATCTTCATTTCCTCTTGATCCACCTGCCATGACAACACCGCTATTAGCATCAACTGCCCATTTCACAATTCTATGGTTATAATAATCTGCTATATAAATTGTTCCATTCTCTGTAACATCAAAGCCATATGGATCATGTATTTGATTTAAGTTATTTCCAGTACTATTTCCACCAGCTACTAGAACACCCTCTGTTGCGCCCGGTGCCCATTTCACAACTCTGTGATTGCCAGTATCTAATATATATACATTATCATTTGAATCAACATGTATGTCTCGAGCAGCTCTAAGTTTATCTAAAGTAGATCCTGCACCATTACCTCCAGCCACAACAACTCCCTCTGAAGCTCCATTGTCCCATCTCACTACCCTTCCATTATCAGTATCCATAACATACACTTTACCATCATTCACAGAAACTCCCCTTGATCATACGCTTTTACATGGCCCACCAGGTTTAGGTAAAACTACACTAGCTCATATTCTTGCTGAGGAGCTGGGAGTATCATTAAAAGTTTCTTCAGGCCCAGTTATTGATAAGCCTGGTGATTTAGCAGGATTATTAACAAGTTTGGAAAGTAGAGATGTTTTATTCATTGATGAAATTCATAGGTTATCACCTGTTGTTGAAGAGTACTTGTATTCAGCAATGGAGGACTATAAAATTGATATAATGATTGAGTCTGGTCCTAATGCAAGATCTGTACAAATTAATTT
Source organism: uncultured Bacteroidota bacterium (assembly GCA_902546095.1). Lineage (GTDB taxonomy): Bacteria > Bacteroidota > Bacteroidia > Flavobacteriales > Flavobacteriaceae > Eutrophosalina. The sequence continues at coordinate 9,058 of CACCIQ010000023.1, read as the reverse complement.
GAATGATTTTACACTTATAGGAGCTACAACAAGGTCTGGATTATTGACTGCTCCAATGAGAGCTAGATTTGGTATAAATAATAGATTGGAATATTATAATGTTAACGTGTTATCATCAATTATTGATAGAAGTGCTGATATTTTAAATATTAAAATTGATTCTGATGCGTCTAATGAGATAGCTGGAAGAAGCAGAGGTACACCAAGAATTTGTAATTCATTACTGAGAAGAGTTCGTGATTTTGCTCAAATTAAAGGAGATGGAAATATTGATTTAGAAATTACAAAGTATGCTCTAAAATCTTTAAATGTTGATAAATTTGGACTAGATGAGATGGATAATAAAATCCTTAGTACTTTAATAAAAAAATTTAATGGACAGCCTGTTGGTATAAATACATTATCAACTGCAGTTTCTGAGACTGCTGAAACAATTGAGGAAGTTTATGAGCCATTTCTTATCCAAGAAGGGTTTTTGATTAGAACACCCAGAGGAAGACAAGTAACTAAAAAAGCATATAAACATTTAGATATAGATATTACAAATAATCAAAAAGACTTATTTGATTAGTTATTTATTGTGAAACTTCAATCTTATCATACAGATTTTATTAAGAATAAAGCTATTGATTTAGGATTTATTTCTTGTGGCATTTCAAAATCAGGTTTTTTAAGTGATGAAGTGAATAGATTCGAAAAATGGCTTAAAAATAATTATCATGGAAAAATGTCATATATGGAAAGAAATTTTGATAAAAGAATGGATACTACCAAATTAGTAGAAGGCTCTAAAAGTGTAATTTCATTATTATATAATTATTATCCAACTACAAAAATTAACAATGATAATAATTTCAAAATATCAAAATATGCATACGGAAAAGATTATCATTTTATTATTAAGAAAAAATTAAAAACACTCCTAAGCGAAATGAGGAATGAAATTGGACATATCGATGGAAGAGTATTTGTAGATTCAGCTCCAATTCTTGAAAGAGCTTGGGCAAAAAAAAGTGGTTTGGGGTGGATAGGGAAAAATACAAATTTAATTAGTAAGAAAACAGGATCATTTTTTTTTATTGCTGAAATTATTGTTGATATTGAATTAGACTATGATAACGAAATTAAAGATCATTGTGGGTCGTGTACAGCTTGCTTAGATTCTTGTCCAACGGATGCTTTATATGAACCTTATAAAATAGATGCATCAAAATGTATTTCATATTTTACAATTGAATTGAAAGATAAATTCCCTGATAATCTAAATGAAGATTTTAAAAATTGGATATTTGGTTGTGATATTTGTCAAGATGTTTGTCCTTGGAATAGTTTTTCAAAATCTAATAATGATCCACTGCTAAAACCAAGAGAAGAATTAATAAACTTTACTAAAAGAGATTGGATTGAACTTACTGATGAGGTTTTTAAAGTTGTTTTCAAAGAAAGTCCAATTAAAAGAACAAAATATCAAGGCTTAAAAAGGAATATTCAATATGCAAGTAAGTAATTTTAATAAATTTCCAAAGATTGAATTGCACTTACATTTAGATTGCTGTTTGAGCTTCGATGTAGTTAAGATCATTGATCCCAATATAACCCATGATATTTATAAGAAATCATTTAAAGCTAGTCCAAATTGTTCTTCATTAAGTGAATATATAAGTTGTGCTGATAAAGCAATTGAGCTTATGCAAACTAAAGATAATTTAGAACTAATTATTGAAGATTTATTTAAGCAGTTAAAAGATGACAACATAATATATTGCGAAATAAGATTTGCGCCTTTACTTCATTGTGAGAAAGGATTAGATCCTAAAAAAGTTATGAATATTGTCTGTGAATCAGCACTTTTAAATTCCAAAAAATATAATGTTGATTATGGATTAATACTATGTACATTAAGGCATTATACTAATGAACAAAGTATGGAAACAATCAAATTAGTTAAAGAATTTTCATCAATGGGTGTTGTAGGTTTTGATATCGCGGCAGATGAGGCAGGGTACTCATTAGATAATCATGTTGATGCCTTTAACTATGCAAAAGAAAATAAGTTGAATATTACAGCTCATGCTGGTGAAGCAAAAGGACCGGACAGTATTTGGGAAACTGTAGAAAAACTTCATGCTGTTAGAATTGGACATGGCGTAAGATGTGTAGAAGACAAGGATTTAATGATTTATTTGGCTAAAAATAATTATCATCTCGAAATATGTCTGAGTAGCAATATAAAAACAAACACATTTGATTCTTTTTCCAAACATCCACTTAATAAAATTTTTAATTCATCAATTTCTTTAAGCTTAAATACAGACGGAAGAACAATCTCAGATACTAATTTAAGTTTAGAATATTTAATTGCTAAAAATGAATTTAATTGGGATTTAGAAAAAATTAAAAAAAGTAATTTGGAAGCAATTAAGCATTCTTTTGCATCAGAAAAAATTAAAAATAAACTTCGAAATATTATTGAAAGCTCATATTAATTTATGGCCCTGTAGTTCAATGGATAGAACAAAAGTTTCCTAAACTTTAGATCTAGGTTCGATTCCTAGTGGGGCTACAATTATTAATCTTGAAATGCTTTTCTATTTGGATTAGTATGTCTATTTAAAACTCTTGCAGATTCCAATTTAACCTGACTATCTTTTCTCATAGCCCATAAAGATTTTGATGCAAAGGAATAAGTTTTACTTACATCTACAATTCTTTCAGGATAGTTTTTACCAATTTCAAAATTAAATTCATTTTTTTCAAACAAATTTATTTCCCAAGGTTTGTGAATTAGCTCAGTGGGAAGATTTTGAAGTTCTGGGACCCATTTTTTTATGAATTCACCATCTTTATCATGTTCCAATGAATTTTTAACAGGATTGTAAATTCTTATCATATTAATTCCAGTCTCACCTGCCTGCATTTGAAATTGTGGATAATGTATTCCAGGTTCAAAATCTAGAAAAAGTGATGCCAGGTATATTACACCCTCTTGCCAAGGTTGCCATAAGTGATGTGTTAAAAATGAAACTAAAAGAGCTCTCATTCTAAAATTAACATAGCCAGTTGAAATTAAACATCTCATGCTAGCATCTACTAATGGATATCCAGTTTCCCCTTTTTTCCATGCAGAAATAAACTTGTTATTTAACTTTTTTTTGAATTTTTCAAATCCCTTATTAATACTTCTAAATTCAATATCTGATTCCATTTCAAATTTTTGAATAAAGTGAGCTTGCCATCTCAGTCGAGAAGTAAATGAATAAAGATGAAATCTAGATTTACCTTTTATAACTTCATTTTTAGCTAATTGCCATACATATCTTGTAGACAGATTACCCCAAGCAAAATATGGAGATAATCGAGAACAACTTGTACGAGATTTCAGTGGTTTACTAATATCATTTTGATAATTTTTAAATCTATCATTAAGGAATGATTTTAGATATTTTAATCCCTCTTTTGTACCACCTTTTTGAATAATTTTTTTTTCATTGTTTGCTTTGATCTTTTTTGATTTAATAAGTTTATCACTTATGTTGTAAAAATTATTTTTATCACAATCTAAATCAATTATTTTTTGTTGCATATAATTTTTCCAATCTCTAATCCAATTGTCCCGATTGGACCTTCCACGGAAAACGCCATTTCTTATTTCTTCATGCCACTTGATTTTATTTTTTTTACAAAAATTAGATACTTCTAAATCTCTATTGTAAGTAATCCCAAGACCTGTTTCCATATGTGAGAAAATCTTATTGACCTTATAATGTTTTGTAACTTTTTTTAAAAAGTTAATTGCATCAAGTTCGTAGCAGTGAACTTTGGTCTTATATTTATTTAATTCATTATTTATGTCAACAATAGACTCACTTATAAATGTCCAATGTCTTTTAGAGTAGTGTAAATCATTAAGAAGCATAGGTTCAAAAAGATAAAATAAAAGAGTAGGATATTCATCATCACATGAGATTTGGAGAGGAACATTATCGATAATTCTTAAATCCCTTTTGAACCAATAAAGATTAATTATTGGTTTTGACATTTTATATTTTAAGTTATGACTTAGTAACCTTTAAACTTGATCCAGAAAGAGTTGTAGTATAGCACTTAAGTACACCTCCAACACCAGATGTCGAACAATCAGTTTTGTAGCTATTTCCATGCTGACCACAAACGAATTCACCAGAGGATCCGTTATATGACCAAGCAGTATGCGTACCTTGATGAGGACATGACCCTGTAAAAGCACGGTAAGATGTTGAGCTAACTTTTAGTAATAGAATTTTTTCTTGAAATAAGTTAAACCATCCATTACTGTGTAAATTACTAAAATTTGAGTGATTTAGATTGATGGTAATGTCATTTCCATTTTTAGTGTATCCAGTGTTACTTCCACCGCTGTTATTGCCTCCACCTCCATTGTTACTACCACCTCCTATATCACTATCATCACCACCCGAGGAACATGCTTCCAGCATCGTTACACCCATGAAAGCGAGAGCAACTGTAGGACAAACGTTGTTTAAAAATTCTCTTCTTTTATTTTGGTTTTTTCTATTCATTCTGCGAGATTTACTATAAATAAACAATTCTCATGCCAAATATATTATTTTAATATTATGAACATTTCAACTACTGATATTATAGTTTTTTCTGGATATTGTTTATTGATTTTGTGTATAGGTCTTTATGTCTCGAGAGAAAAGAAAGGAAAGGTAAAAAGTGCTGAGGATTATTTTCTTGCAGGCAAATCTTTACCTTGGTGGGCTATTGGAGCTTCTTTAATTGCTGCGAATATTTCTGCAGAGCAATTTATTGGCATGTCAGGCTCTGGTTTTGCTCTTGGATTAGCCATTGCATCATATGAGTGGATGGCTGCTATTACTTTATTAATTGTTGGAAAATATTTTTTGCCAATTTTTATTGAAAAAGGGTTATATACTATTCCCGAATTTATTGAAAAAAGATTTAGTACTGAACTCAAAACTATCCTAGCTATATTCTGGATTGCATTATTTGTTTTTGTAAATCTAACCACTGTTTTGTACTTAGGTGGACTTGCTTTAGACACGGTGATGGGAACTGGGGATGGCTCAATTCTTATAAATTCAATTATTGGTTTGGCATTATTTGCTGCTGCTTACTCATTGTGGGGTGGTCTTGCAGCTGTAGCTTGGACAGATGTTGTTCAAGTTATTGTTTTGATATTTGGTGGATTAATGATGACATATTTTGCATTAGTTAACCTTGCTGATAGCGGATCTGCCCTTGATGGTTTAAAGTATGTTTATGAAACAGTTCCTGAAAGATTTTCAATGATTCTTTCTAAAGGTGAAATAATAACTCCAAACGGTAATGATGCTTGGTTTGATTTACCTGGATTGGCAGTACTAATTGGAGGTATGTGGGTTGCCAATTTGTATTACTGGGGTTTTAATCAATACATTATTCAAAGAACACTTGCAGCTAAAAGTTTAGAGGAAGGTCAAAAAGGTATTGCCTTTGCTGCTTTTTTAAAACTCTTAATACCAATATTTGTTGTTTTACCGGGGATAATTGTTTATGTGATGAATTTAGATGCCTCTGGAGCATTGGCTGTAGAATCACTAGATCAAGGGTTTATTGGTGCAAATGGCTCAATTGTGAATGACAATGCTGCACCATGGTTAATCAAAGAGGTTATTCCGGTTGGATTAAAAGGATTGATTTTAGCTGCACTAGCTGCTGCGATTGTTTCATCGCTTGCATCAATGGTAAATTCAACTTCTACAATTTTTACAATGGATATTTATAAGTCGATAATCAATAAAAATGCAGATGATAAATCATTGGTTACTGTTGGTAGAATTGCAGGTCTTGTTGCTTTAATTGTTGCTATTTTAATTGCTCCTCAATTAAAAAGTTTAGGCCAAGTTTTTCAATATATACAGGAATATACTGGGGTCGTAAGTCCTGGAATACTTGCTGTTTTTTTGATGGGACTTTTTTATAAAAAAGCTAGCAATAATGGAGCTATTTGGGGTGTTATATTATCTATTCCAATAGCTATGTATTTCAAAGTTGGACCAAATGGGTGGTCAAGTTTAGCATTATTTAACCACGATATTCCTTTTATGAATCAAATGTTAATTACGTGTTTGGCAACAATTTTCATAATTTATATTGTTAGTAAAATTGAAGGAAATGTAGATGATCCAAAAGGAATTGTTATCACTAAAAAACTCTTTAGCACTAGTCCAGCATTTAATATTTCAGCTTTTGCTGTTTGTATTATCACAGCTTTCCTGTATGCATTCTTTTGGTAATTTATTTGAAAACTAGATAATTACCTTTTTTTTTACTATTTTAAAAAATTGAAAGTACAACAACAACTTTGAAAAAATTAATACAATTTATATTTATATTATTTGGATTTATTTCCTTTTCACAAGACGTCTCTGTGTCTTTGGAAAGCAATTCAATTACTGAAGCACAGTCCACAAAAATTATAGCTACTCTTTCTGCGAGTTCGGATAAAGATGTGTATGTTAATTTTGGTCCTGTCTCAGGAACAGCACTTAACTACGAGGATTACAATTTACAATTCTCTACTAAACTATTACAAACTATAATTGCAGGGGGTAATAATTCAGGTAATTCATTAAATCAGTTAAATGATCCAATGGACATTGCTATTGATTCAGATGGAAATATATATGTTGTAGAAAGTAATAATCATCGTGTTACTAAATGGGTGCCTGGTGCAACAGAGGGTATCGTTGTCGCGGGAGGAAATGGTAGTGGAAATGCTTCAAATCAGTTGAATTCACCTCATGGAATTACAATCGATAGCAATAGTAATCTATATATTTCAGATACTTATAATAACAGAGTTATGAAATGGGCACCTGATGCAACAGAAGGTGTTTTAGTTGCAGGTGGAAATGATTCTGGTTCAGCAAATAATCAGTTTGATAGACCGTTTGGAATCGATATTGATTCTTCAGGAAACTTGTATGTTGTAGATTATTTAAACCACAGAGTGATGAAGTGGAGTCCTGATGCATCTGAAGGTGTAATTGTTGCAGGAGGAAGCCAAGGAAGTGATAATAATCAATTCAATTATCCTACTGACGTTGTTTTAGATTCCGCTAATAATTTATTTGTAACGGATCAAAATAACGATAGAATAATGAAGTGGTCGACAAATTCTACTGTTGGCGAATATATTGTTGGTATTTACAGGCCATCAAGCCTTGTTTTTGATGCTAACAAAGGAATGTATGTTACCAGTAGATACAACCATTCTATTTATAAAGTTACCAATGTTGATAATACTGCTAATATTGGAGACTCATCGTATAGCGGTGGTTTAGTTAATTTAATTTCTAATGGATCTGGCTCAAATGATAATCAATTTAATCAACCAGCTGGTATTTTTTTAGATGAAAATGAAAATTTATATGTTGCAGATTTATACAACCATCGCATAAAAAAAATTCAAACTGGGTTACAAATTAAAATTCCTGCTGGAGATCTTACTGGTGAAATTACGATAGAGGGAATTTCTGATTCGTTTGATGAAAATGATAAGACATTTATTGTTAAACCAAAATCGGCTACAAATGCTACACTAACGACTACTGAAGAATTAAATCTTACAATAACAGATAATGATTCTCCATCTATTGCAAATTTTTCCATAAATGCTTACTATATTTTAGAAAACTCTTCAACTGATATTATTTTAACTGCAGCTTTATCTAAAAAATCAGGTAAGGATATTTCCATTCCATTCACTATGAGTGGAACTGCAACATTAGATTCTGAGTATATCGTTTCAGCTTCCCCATTAGTTATACCTGCTGGTCAAAGTGAAGGTAAAATTACCATTTCAACTAATGGTCTTGATGACACAGATGTTGAAATTAAAGAAACTATAGTCCTAACCTTGGGAACAATTGTTAATGCTACTACTACCTCATCTGAATTTACCTTTGAATTAATTTCTGATGATGATCCATCAGTGTCAAATATGTCTGTTGATGTATCAACTATTGGAGAAAATAATGGACAGTCTATAATTACTACCACCTTAAATCAAGCGTCTTCAAGAAATACATACATTCCTTTATCAACTAGCGGAACTGCTATTGAAGATGATTACGTGTCATCAAATATTGGTTACTTTTTGGGTGCTGGAAAGATAGGAAAACCCAATAATGACTACAATCAATCAAGTTCTGGTTCGTCTGTCGATAGGCTATATGAACCCCACGGAATATTTATTGATACCAACAAAAATATTTTCATAGCTGACCATAATAATGACAGAGTAGTAAAATGGACACCTGGTAGCAGTCAAGGTATTATTGTTGCTGGAGGAAATGGTACAGGGAGTAACTTAAATCAATTGAATAAACCTGTAGACGTCCATGTTGATAATAATGGAAATGTCTACGTTCTAGATAGAAATAACTTTAGGGTTATGAAATGGGCTCCAGGTTCCTCAGAGGGTGTTATAGTTGCTGGAGATGGAAGTTATGGAAGCACAAATAATCGTTTTCAGTGGTCACATCACATGACGATTGATAAAGAAGGAAATATTTACATAGTAGATACAGAAAACCACAGAATCATGAAATGGGAACCAGGATCTAATGAGGGGGAACCTATTATTGGCTCAGCAGGTGGAGGAAGTGAACTGAGTCAATTAAATACTCCACAGGGAATCGTAATTGATTCAAATAATAATTTATATATAGCGGATAGAGGAAATAAAAGGATTATGAAATGGACCATTGGAGAAAGTGAAGGTGAAGTTTTAGCACAAGGTCATGATAATAATGAGTGGATTGGTATGTCACAGACTAAAAGCAGGATGGAGTTTGAAGATGTTGCTCTTTACAATAATGAACTTTATGTGAGGGATGGTTATGAAAGTAATAGAGTGTATAAATATAATTTAAATGATGACTACAACATAAATTTAAATGGTGAGCTGGTAACAGATAGCTATATAAAATTAAATAATGAGGATAATCATCGACTTAACAATTCATATATTTTCATCGACCACTAT
>CACCIQ010000022.1 GCA_902546095.1 uncultured Bacteroidota bacterium | reverse complement strand
GGAAAACCTAGTCTTAACTAAGGAAGATATCATAACTATTATCAAGTTTTTAATAGAATTAATTAATTCAAAGACTGAGATTGATGATATTGATCACTTATCTAACAGAAGAGTAAGAACTGTTGGAGAACAGCTGTCGGGACAATTTGGAGTTGGTCTTTCAAGAATGGCAAGAACAATTCGTGAGAGGATGAATGTTAGAGATAATGAGGTCTTTACTCCAATTGATCTTATAAATGCAAAGACTCTGTCATCTGTTATTAATACATTTTTTGGGACAAATCAGTTATCACAGTTTATGGATCAGACCAATCCATTAGCTGAGTTAACTCACAAAAGAAGACTTTCAGCACTAGGGCCGGGAGGACTATCCAGAGAGAGAGCTGGATTTGAAGTTAGAGATGTTCATTATACTCATTATGGCAGACTATGTCCAATTGAAACACCTGAGGGCCCAAATATTGGATTAATTTCTTCTCTAAGCGTATTTGCCAAGGTTAATAATCTTGGTTTTATTGAGACACCCTACAGAGAAGTTAAAAAAGGTATGATTGATCTTGAAAATGTTAAATATTTATCTGCTGAAGAAGAAGAGGGTAAGTTTATTACTCAGGCAAACATTAACCGTGACAAGAAAGGAAAAATCTTAGATAAAAAGGTTATTGCTAGGTTAGAGGCTGATTATCCTGTTGTTGATCCAAAAGATGTCAATTATATTGATGTAGCTCCAAACCAAATTGCTTCAATTTCTGCGTCTTTGATACCATTTCTTGAGCATGATGATGCCAATAGAGCATTAATGGGCTCTAACATGATGAGACAGTCTGTACCATTAATGAGACCAGAGTCTCCAATTGTTGGAACTGGTTTAGAGAATCAAGTTGCTTCAGACTCAAGAGTACTGTTGAATGCTGATTTGGACGGAAAAGTTACATATGTTGACTCTCAAAAAATTACAATTAAGTATAATATGACAAAAGATGAAAAACTTACAAGTTTTGATTCTGACGAAAAAACATATAATCTAATAAAATTCAGAAAAACTAACCAGGGAACATGTATTAATTTAAATCCAATTGTAAAGAAGGGTGATACAGTATCTAAAGGACAAGTACTGTGTGAGGGTTATGCAACTAAATCAGGGGAGCTTGCTCTTGGGAGAAATTTAAAAGTTGCATTCATGCCTTGGAAAGGATATAATTTTGAGGATGCTATTGTTATTTCTGAAAAAGTTGTTAGAGATGACTATTTTACATCTGTTCACATTGATGAATATTCTTTAGAGGTTAGAGATACCAAATTAGGTATGGAAGAGCTAACTAGTGACATTCCTAATATCAGCGAAGAAGCTACCAGTGAATTAGATGAAAATGGAATGATTAGAGTTGGTGCTGAGGTAAAGTCTGGTGATATTTTGATTGGAAAGATAACACCAAAAGGTGAATCTGATCCGACACCTGAGGAAAAACTATTAAGAGCAATCTTTGGAGATAAGGCTGGTGATGTTAAAGATGCTTCTTTAAAAGCTCCACCATCTTTGAATGGTATCGTAATTGACAAAAAATTGTTTACCAGAACTATAAAGGATAAAAGAAAAAGAGCAGACGATAAAGAAGAACTTAAGAAACTTGAACTTAAGTATGACTTATTATTTAAAGAATTAAAAAGTAAGTTGGTTGAAAAACTTTATTCCATTGTAAATGGCAAAACCTGTCAGGGCATATTTAATGATCTCGGCGAAGAGCTAATACCAAAAGGAAAAAAATATTCCCAGAAAGTACTAAATGAAATTGATGATTACACACATTTAGTTGATTCATCTTGGAGCGTTGATTCAAAAGTAAATTCATTGGCATCAACTTTATTGCACAACTATAAAATAAAAGAGAATGATTTACAAGGTATGCTTCGAAGAGAAAAGTTCACAATTTCAGTAGGAGACGAGCTGCCAGCTGGTATCATGAAATTAGCAAAAGTTTATGTTGCTAAAAAAAGAAAATTAAAAGTTGGAGATAAGATGGCTGGTAGACATGGAAATAAGGGTATTGTAGCTAGAATTGTGAGACAGGAAGACATGCCTTTTTTAGAGGATGGAACGCCTGTCGATATCGTTCTCAATCCTCTTGGAGTTCCCTCAAGAATGAACATTGGTCAAATTTATGAAACAGTTCTTGGTTGGGCTGGCTTAAACTTGAATAAGAAGTTTTCTACACCAATTTTTGATGGTGCTACAATAGATGAGATTAATGCTCTAACTGATGAAGCTGGAGTACCAAAATACGGAAATACTTATTTATATGACGGTGGAACTGGTGAAAGATTTGATCAACCAGCAACTGTTGGTGTTATTTACATGCTAAAGCTTGGTCACATGGTAGAGGATAAAATGCACTCGAGATCTATAGGGCCATATTCTTTAATTACTCAACAACCACTTGGTGGTAAAGCTCAATTTGGTGGTCAGAGATTTGGAGAAATGGAGGTTTGGGCTCTTGAAGCTTATGGTGCATCAAGTACTTTGCAGGAAATTTTAACAATAAAGTCTGATGATGTTCTTGGTAGAGCTAAGGCATATGAGTCAATTGTCAAAGGCGAAAAAATGCCTAATGCAGGTCTACCCGAATCATTTAATGTATTAATGCATGAACTTAAAGGTTTAGGTTTAGATATAAAATTGGAAGAATAAAAATATCATTTATGGAATTAAATAAAACAAAATCATTTAATAAAATCTCAATAGGACTAGCTTCGCCAGAAACCATCCTTGCTGCGTCAAGAGGTGAGGTTCTTAAGCCTGAAACTATAAATTATAGAACTCATAAGCCTGAAAGGGATGGATTATTCTGTGAGCGAATTTTTGGTCCTGTAAAAGATTATGAATGCGCTTGTGGAAAGTACAAAAGGATAAGGTATAAAGGTATAGTTTGTGATAGATGTGGAGTTGAAGTTACTGAAAAAAAGGTACGTAGAGACAGAGTTGGGCATATAAATTTAGTTGTTCCTGTTGCACATATTTGGTATTTTAAATCACTTCCAAATAAAATAGGTTATTTATTAGGCCTACCTACAAAAAAATTAGATATGATTATCTATTATGAACGATACGTAGTCGTTCAACCAGGATCTGCTACAGACCAGGAAGGAAATTCTTATAATAAAATGGATTTTTTAACTGAAGAGGAATATTTAAACGTTCTTGAAAAACTCCCCCCTGAAAATCAATTTCTTGAAGATAGTGATCCAGAAAAATTTATTGCTAAGATGGGAGCTGAATGTTTAATTGAACTTTTATCTAGAATTGATTTAGATGAGCTTTCATATGAACTTAGACACAAAGCGAATAACGAAACATCTAAGCAAAGAAAAACAGAGTCATTAAAAAGACTACAAGTTGTTGAGTCATTTAGAGAAGCTAATATTAATAAGGAAAATAAGCCAGAATGGATGATTTTAAAGGCGATTCCTGTTATCCCACCAGAGCTAAGACCTCTAGTTCCACTTGATGGAGGTAGATTTGCAACATCAGATTTAAATGATCTTTACAGACGTGTAATTATTCGAAATAATAGACTAAAAAGACTTGTTGAGATTAAAGCTCCTGAAGTTATTTTAAGAAATGAAAAAAGAATGCTTCAAGAGTCTGTTGATTCATTGTTTGATAACACAAGAAAATCATCTGCTGTAAAAACAGAAGCAAATAGGCCGTTAAAGTCTCTCTCAGATTCCCTTAAAGGAAAGCAAGGTAGGTTCCGTCAAAACCTTCTTGGTAAGAGAGTAGATTACTCTGCCAGATCTGTAATTGTTGGTGGCCCAACTTTAAAACTATATGAATGTGGTCTTCCCAAGGATATGGCAGCTGAACTTTACAAACCTTTTATTGTAAAAAAACTAATTGAGAGAGGAATTGTAAAAACAGTAAAGTCTGCAAAAAAAATTATCGATAAAAGAGAACCTCTTGTGTGGGATATTTTAGAAAATGTTTTAAAAGGTCATCCAGTATTATTAAATAGAGCTCCCACATTACATAGGTTAGGTATTCAAGCCTTTCAGCCTATATTGATTGAAGGAAAAGCAATTCAGGTTCATCCACTTGTATGTACAGCATTTAATGCAGACTTTGATGGTGACCAAATGGCTGTTCACCTACCCTTAGGTCCTGAGGCTATTTTGGAATCTCAACTTCTTATGTTAGCATCTCATAATATTCTTAATCCAGCAAATGGTTCTCCAATTACAGTACCATCCCAGGATATGGTTTTAGGATTATATTACATGACCAAAGAAAAAAAGTCTACAAAAGATGAAATTGTTAAAGGTGAAGGTTTGACCTTTTACTCTTTTGATGAGGTAAAAATTGCTTACAATGAAGGAAAAGCCGATTTAAATGCATCAATTAAAGTTAGAGCAACTGACCTTAACGACAACAATGAACTTGAAACTAAATTAATAGAAACGACTGTAGGAAGAGTTTTATTTAATGAAGTTGTTCCTGAAAATGCAGGTTACATAAACGAAGTTTTAACAAAAAAATCTTTGAGAGATATTATTGGTAATATTCTAAAAATAACAAGTGTGCCTGAAACTGCTGATTTTCTTGATAAGATTAAAGAAATGGGTTTCACTTTTGCTTTCAAAGGTGGGCTTTCGTTTAGTCTTGGTGATATTATAATACCTGATGAAAAACATATAATGATTGATTCTGCTAATCAAGAAGTTGATTCAATTATTTCAAATTATAACATGGGTCTAATCACCAATAATGAAAGATATAATCAGGTAATTGACGTTTGGACATCCTCTAATGCATCACTTACTGAATTAGCAATGAAACGAATAAGTGAGGATCAACAAGGGTTTAACTCCGTATATATGATGTTAGATTCTGGTGCAAGAGGATCGAAAGAACAGATTCGACAATTAACTGGTATGAGAGGTTTAATGGCTAAACCCAAAAAGGCAAGTTCAGGTGGAGGTGAAATTATAGAAAATCCAATCTTATCGAACTTTAAGGAAGGTTTATCAATCTTAGAATATTTTATTTCTACTCATGGTGCAAGAAAAGGTTTAGCTGATACAGCATTAAAAACAGCAGATGCGGGATACTTGACAAGAAGGTTAGTTGATGTCGCTCAGGATGTCATAATTAATATAGAAGATTGTAGTACACTCAGAGGAATCACTGTAGAAGCTTTAAAGAAAAATGAAGAAATAGTTGAAACTTTAGGTGAAAGAATTTTAGGTAGAGTATCTCTTCATGATGTTTATGACCCTCTCACTAATGAAATTGTAATTTCATCAGGTCAAGAAATTGATGAGGAATTAGTAGAAAAAATTGAAAAATTACCTATCGAAAAAATTGATGTTCGTTCACCTTTAACTTGTGAGGCTAAAAAAGGTCTTTGTGTTAAATGTTATGGCAGAAACTTGGCTACAGGCAAAATGGTTCAGATTGGAGAAGCGGTAGGAGTGGTTGCTGCTCAATCCATTGGTGAACCTGGTACTCAGCTTACTTTGAGAACTTTCCATGTTGGTGGTATTGCAGGAAATATTTCGGAAGAAAATGAATTAGTTTCAAAGTTTGATGGTATTACTGAAATTGAAGATTTAAAAATTGTAAAATCAAAGGATAATGATGGTAATTCAATAGATCTAGTTATTTCCAGGACTTGTGAAATCAAAGTTCTTGATGAAAAGTCTGGTATTGTTTTAAGTTCAAATATAATTCCTTATGGATCATCAATTTATGTCAAAAATGGAAAGAAGATAAAAAAGGATGATGTTATATGTAAATGGGATCCCTATAATGGTGTTATAATTTCAGAGTTTGGAGGTAAAGTGCAATACGAAAATATTGAACAGGGAATTACTTATCAGGTTGAAATTGATGAACAAACAGGCTTTAGAGAAAAAGTTATTTCTGAAAGTAGAAATAAAAAATTAATTCCAACACTACTTATTAATGATAGTAAAGGTAAGAATATAAGAACTTATAATTTACCTGTAGGAGCTCACCTTATGGTTGAAGATGGTGATAAAGTTGAGAATGGAAAAATTTTAGTTAAAATACCTAGAAAATCTGCTAAATCTGGGGACATAACAGGTGGTCTACCTAGGGTGACTGAACTTTTTGAAGCTCGTAACCCATCAAATCCAGCTGTTGTTAGTGAAATTGATGGTGTTATCACATTTGGAAAAATCAAGAGAGGAAATAGAGAAATTATAGTTGAATCTAAAACTGGCGAAATAAAAAAGTATCTGGTTAAACTATCGAATCAGATTCTTGTCCAAGAAAATGATTTTGTTAAAGCCGGAATGCCACTGTCTGATGGTTCAATTACTCCAAATGATATACTCAATATAAAAGGTCCATCAGCCGTTCAACAATACTTAGTTAATGAAGTTCAAGAAGTTTACAGGCTTCAAGGGGTAAAGATTAATGATAAACATTTCGAGGTTTTAATTCGTCAAATGATGCAGAAAGTTCAAATCCAAGACTCTGGTGACTCAATTTTCTTGGAAGGTCAGATAGTACATAAAAATGCATTTATGAGTGAGAATGATAATCTTTATGGAAAAAAGGTTATTGAATCTGCAGGCAGCTCTGAAAATTTAAAAGTCGGTCAAATTGTAAATACAAGAGAGTTAAGAGATGAAAACTCACTTTTAAAGAGAGAAGATAAAGAGCTGGTCGTTGCCAGGGATGCTGTAAATGCTACTGGTTTCCCAATACTTCAGGGAATAACTAGAGCATCCCTCCAAACAAAATCATTTATTTCTGCTGCATCTTTCCAAGAAACTACTAAAGTTCTCAATGAAGCGGCTGTCAATGGTAAAGTTGATAATCTTGAAGGATTAAAGGAAAATGTTATTGTTGGACACAAAATACCTGCTGGTACTGGAAATCGTGAGTATGATGATATCATTGTTGGTTATGTTGATGAATATGAGGATTTATTAGAAAGTAAAAGAATCAGGTTTAATGAAGAAGGATAAAGCCAAAGAAAATAATATTAATATTGAGCTTGATGAAAGTATAGCTCAAGGATTATATTCCAACTTGGTTATAGTTAATCATTCTCCAACTGAATTTGTACTGGACTTTATTAATGTTATGCCAGGAGCACCAAAAGCTAAAGTTAGGTCAAGGATAATTTTGACACCAGATCATACCAAGAAATTTATTAATGCTTTGGGTGAGAATCTGAATAAATATGAAAAATCTTTTGGTAAAATCAAAAATTTTCAAAAAGAGGTTGTGCCAATAAGTTTTGGTCCTAAAGGCGAAGCATAATATAATTAGATGAGTAACCAAGTTATCTTAGTTGATAAATACGATAATGAAGTTGGATTAGAAGAAAAAATCACCGCTCACAAAAAAAAGCTACTACACAGAGCTTTTTCAATTTTTCTTTTTAATAAATCATCTGAGATCTTGTTGCAGAAAAGAGCTCCAAATAAATATCATTCAGGAAATTTGTGGACAAATACTTGCTGTAGTCATCCTTTACCAAACATTTCACTATTAGAATCAGCAAAAAAAAGATTAGTTGAAGAAATGGGTATCAAGGCTGAATTAAAAAAAATTTTTTCATTTGTTTATAAGGAGGAATTTACAAATGGCTTGTGTGAGTATGAATATGATCATGTTTTGTTCGGTCAATTTGATGGAGTCCCAACACTAAACCCAAGTGAAGCTGTTGATTATAAATGGATTAAAATCACAGATTTAAAGTCGGAAATAAAATTAAATCCTGATAAATTTACAATATGGTTGAGAATCATGATTAATAATCATTTTAAATACTTTAAGAATTATGAAAATAACGGTTTGTAGAAAAGCACATTTTAATTCAGCTCATAAACTAGCAAATAACAATTGGTCTAAAGAAAAAAACTATGATATTTTTGGTAAATGTTCATATGAAAACTATCATGGTCACAATTATGAATTAATAGTGAAACTAACTGGAGATATTGATCCTGAAACTGGTATGCTAATGGATTTATCTGTTTTAAAAAAAATTATCAAAAAAGAAGTTGAAGATATTTTAGATCATAAAAACTTAAATCTTGACATACCTTATTTTAAAGATTTGATTCCATCAACTGAAAACCTTGCAATATTTATTTGGAATAGATTAAAAGATGCTATTGATATTGAATGTGATCTTTCAATTGTTCTTTATGAAACACCAAGAAATTTTGTTGAGTATTCTGGTTAATTATTCAACCATTTTTTTTAATTGAATACCATATTTAGAGCTAATTATTTTTTCATCAAGTGATTTGTAGATAGTATCTAGAATTTTTTTTGATTCATATAGATCAGTTATTGCTATGTATGGTGCAACTTCATAGTTTGAGTTTCTGACAGCATAATTTGCATTGTGAAGGAATTGCCTTGTATTAATATTAACTATTAAATTTTCAATAATTTTTAAACTGTCATTGTTATTTGATTTAACATTTTTAAAGGATCTTTCATATAAGTCTAATTTTTGATTATTAAATTTTTTATTTATTGATATGTAATCTCGATATATTGAATCATTCATAGATCCTTTAACAGACATATTAAAACCATAATTTTCTAAATTCGTTTCAATATCAATTTTTGAATTTTCAGCAAAGAAATTAGTTGTTTTTGTCTCAGAACCATCATTTAAATTTAAATCTAAAAAAATCATTTCAGGTTCAGCTAGGATGTATTTAAAATTAATTTTATTATTTCCGTTTACTTTAATGGAATCTAGTGTTACAAATGCTGAATCGTTAAGCTTTTTGATTATTATTTCACCTTTTTTAAGTCCTTTAATCTGTAAATTGAGATCTAACCCTTCACTGTTGGTATCGCACCCTAAAAACAAAATTAAAATATATAACAGCTTTAATCTCATACTATAAACATAAACTATTTAATGAGATCATAACTCCTTTTTATGAATTCAGTCAGGTCTTCTCCCTTCAATAAATTTTGAGATAATTTTGCTAGATCAAGCGATTGTTTAATTAAACGATACCTCTTGTTTTTAGTTTTTGTATTAAAAATATCAGTAACCAACTTATTGTTAGTATTTACTACTAGATTATACATTTCTGGCATATTTCCGAACATATTATTTCCACCAGTATTTTGCATATCCTTCATTCTTCTCATAAATTCTGGTTGAGTAATTATAAATGGGAGTGAATCACTATCCATTGATTCCAGTTGAATTGTGTATTTTTCTTTTGGTATAACTTCTTCTAGCTGTGACTTTAATTTTTCTTGTTCTTTATCACTTAGTTTTGATATAGTCTTATCATCCTTTTTAATTAATTGTTCAATAGCATCAGAGTCAACTCTGGCAAAAGATATATTTTCCTTTGAGGATTCTAATTTTTGAATCAAATGACTAACAATAGGAGAATCAAGTAATAGAACTGTGTAACCTTTTTTATTAGCATGTTTTATGTATGAGTCTTGTTCTTCAATATTTGAGGCGTATAAGATTATTGTTTTACCGTCTTTATCAGTATGATCTTTTTTAATTTTTTTAATCAATTCTTCGTAAGTATAATAATTATTTTCAGTGGATGGATACAATGAGAAACTATCAGATTTTTCAAAAAATTTATCTTCACTAAGCATTCCATACTCAATAATAACTTTAATATCATTCCATTTTTCTTCAAACTTCTTTCTATCCTTTTTAAATAGAGAATTTAATTTATCAGCTACTTTCCTTGTTATATAATTTGAAATTTTTTTCACCGCAGAGTCAACCTGAAGGTAACTTCTCGAAACGTTTAGTGGTATATCAGGGGAGTCGATTACACCTCTTAACAATGTCAGGAATTCTGGTACTATTCCCTCAACATTATCAGTCACAAAAACTTGATTTTGATAAAGCTGGATTTTGTCTTTTTGAAGATTTATATCATTTGTAATTTTGGGAAAGTATAAAATACCAGTTAAATTAAAAGGATAATCAACATTTAAATGGATGTTAAACAAAGGATCCTCAAAATTCATAGGATACAAATCTTTATAAAAAGACTTATAATCTCCTTCCTTTAAATCTTTTGGTTTTTTTGTCCACGCAGGTTCTGTTATATTGATTATGTTGTCAATTTCCTCTTTAACTTCTTTTGCTTTATCTCCCTCACCGACATTATTAGTAATCTCTTTAGTTCCAAATTTTATAGGAATTGGCATAAAACGATTGTATTTCTTCAATAATCCACTAATTGTGCTTTCCTCTAAAAAGCTTTTAGAATCTTTAGATACATTTAATATTATTTCAGTTCCCCTAGTTTTTTTATCAGATTTTGATAATGAAAACTCTGGTGAACCGTCACATGACCAATGAACAGAAGGAGATGATTTTTTATATGATTTTGTAATAATTTCTACAGAATCTGAAACCATGAATGCAGAGTAAAATCCAAGTCCGAAATGACCAATTATTCCACTATCCTTAGCAGTATCTTTATATTTTTCAATAAACTCCTCAGCACCTGAGAAAGCAACCTCATTAATATATTTTTTTACTTCTGTTTCTGTCATACCAACTCCTTGGTCAATGATATGAATCTTCGAATTTTTTTTATCAATTTTAACTTCAATTATGGGATTGCCAAAACCTTCTTTAAATTCCCCAATATTTGATAGATGTTTTAATTTTAGAGTTGCATCAGTAGCATTAGAAATTAATTCTCTTAGAAAAATTTCCTGATCACTGTAAAGAAACTTCTTGATTAATGGAAATATATTTTCAACTGAAACGTTTATTTTGCCTTTTGCCATATTATTCTTTTTACAAATATATTTTCAAATCATATACCAAACAAAATATGATGACAAAATGACATTTTTAGTTAAATTGCATAAAACTAATAAAATGCCTAAATCTACAATTAAAGGCCTTGGCTTTTACGTACCAGAAAACATTGTTACTAATCATGATTTAACTAAAATCATGGATACTTCAGATGAATGGATCAAAGAGCGAACTGGTATTAAAGAACGTAGATGGGTCAATGATGATAAGCTTTCTACCTCCCTAATGGGCACTTATGCAGCGAAGAAGGCAATCAGTGATTCAGGATTGGATAAAAATGATATTGATTTTATAATTTTTTCAACTCTTAGTCCAGATTATTATTTCCCAGGATCAGGTGTTTTATTGCAAAAAAATTTAGGAATTAAAGAAGTTGGAGCCTTAGATGTTAGAAATCAATGCTCAGGTTTTATTTATGGATTATCAATTGCAGACCAATACATTAAATCTGGAATGTATAAAAATATTTTGGTTGTAGGTAGTGAAATTCATTCTGGTGGTCTTGATAAATCTTCAAGAGGAAGATCAGTTTCTGTAATATTTGGTGATGGGGCAGGTGCTGCAGTAGTTTCTGCAACTGACTCGGATTCATGTATTTTATCAACTCACTTACATTCTGAAGGAAAATTTGCAGAGGAGCTTGCTGTAATTAAACCTGCAACTACTTTTTGGATTGATAAGATTGTTAAAAATGATGATGAAAGTTATTTCCCATATATGAACGGAAACTTTGTTTTTAAAAATGCAGTAGTAAGGTTTGAACAAGTAATTTTTGAAGCATTGAATTATTCAAATTTAAAAACAGAAGATATTAATCTATTAATTACTCATCAGGCTAATTTGAGAATTAGCCAATACATTCAAAAAAGGTTGAAGCTAACAGATTCACAAGTCTTTAATAACATAATGAAATATGGAAATACCACAGCTGCATCAATTCCAATTGCTCTGACTGAAGCCTATCAGTCAAACCTTATTAAAAAAGGTGATATAGTAGTTCTTGCTGCTTTTGGGAGTGGATTTACTTGGGGAAGTGCTCTAATTAAGTGGTAGTTTTTCTAATTATATACATTCCAATAAATGTTATTAATCCATTTAAAGGAAGAAGCTCATAACCTATTTTATAACCACCAATAAGTTCAGGTGGTAAGTAGAAAATTACTGTTATGATTACAACAGATATTATACATACAAAAATTGAAAGACTATCGTATATTTTATATTCAGTTAGAATACCAAAAGCAAATAATCCAAGTAAAGGTCCATAGGTAAAACCAGCAATAATAAGCAAGCTGTCAATAACACTAGTGCTTAGATAATTTTTATATACTACAATAACAACTATTAAAATTATACTCATAATGATGTGAGTGTAAAATCTTAATTTTTTTTGAGTTGTCTCACTCTTTTTCTCAATATCCAAAAAATCTATACAGAATGATGTTGTCAAAGATGTTAATGCACTATCAGCACTACTATATGCAGCAGCAATCAAACCAAGAAGAAATGTGATTGACAAAGTGATGTCTAAACCTCCATTTAATGCAATTTGAGGGAATAATAAATCAGTATTTTCTCGGCCATTAAGCATCGGCATCAAAACATTATTATTTTCAGCAAATGTGAATAATAGAGCTCCAAGTATTAAAAAAATAAATGTTACACCAACCAAAATAAAGCTAAATACAACCATGTTTTTTTGTGCATCATACAATGTCTTACAGGTAAGGTTTTTTTGCATCATATCTTGATCAAGACCTGTCATACAAACTGTGATAAATAATCCGCCAAGAAATGATTTTATAAAATGATTTTTTTCAAGAAGACTATCGGTAACAAAAATTTTATTTTGCATACTAAAATCATCAGATTTTAAATAATCGGAAAAAGTTAAATCTAAGCTGTCAGTTATGAAATAAATTGATAATATAACAGATAAGATCATTAGGAAAGTTTGTAGCGTATCAGTCCACACAACAGTTTTTATACCACCTCTAAAAGTATATATCCATATAAGTAATATTGATAAAATCACAGTCATTTCAAAAGGAACTCCCCACGAATTAAAAACAAATTCCTGTAAAACTATTGCTACTAAGAATAGTCTAAATGCTGCTCCCAAAACTCTAGAAATAAAGAAAAAAAACGCACCTGTCATATGAGAATTTCTTCCAAATCTGTCACCTAAATATTCATAAATTGATGTTAGATTGTACTTATAATATATTGGTAATAAAACAAAAGCTACTATCATATATCCGAAAAGATATCCGATCACAACCTGAAAATATGTAAAATCAATTGCCCCTACATCACCTGGAACAGAAATAAAGGTAATTCCAGATAAAGATGCTCCAACCATTCCAAATGCAACTATATACCACGGCGACTCTTTATTGCCAGAAAAAAATGTCTTATTATCACTTTTACCTTTAGTTATTTGTGATACTAGGAAAAGTAGAGAAAAATATAATACTACTATTGTGATTATTAATGATTCTGACATCAATATTGTATTAGTATAAATATAGTCAATTCTACTACTCTTATTATCTTATATTTACAATATGAATCTTTCATCAAAATTATTATCTAATGCTGTAGAAGAAATTTCAAAATTACCGGGAATTGGAAAAAGTACTGCTTTGAGATTAGCCCTCCACTTAGTAAATAAAGAAAAGGGTGATATTGATCTTCTTGTAAAATCTATTAAGGACTTAAAGGATAGTGTTGTCTTTTGTGAAAAATGTAAATCTATTTCTGACGAAAAAATTTGTGATATATGCCTAAGTGTCAATAGAGATACAAAAACACTATGTGTCGTTGAGGATATAAGAGATGTTATGGCTATAGAAAACACTGGTCAATTTAAAGGATTATATCATGTTCTTGGTGGGAAAATATCTCCAGTAGACGGTATAGGCCCTAATCAATTAAATATTGATTCTTTAATTGATAGAGTTGAAAGTGAAGAAATTAATGAAATCATCTTTGCACTAAGCGCCACAATGGAAGGAGATACTACAAATTATTACATTTTCAGAAAAATAAATAAGGATGGTATAAGATTCAGTACTATTGCTCGAGGTGTATCAATTGGAGATAATTTGGAGTATACTGATGAAATAACATTGGGAAGAAGCATAATTAATAGAATTCCATTTGAACAATCATCATCATAGCATTATTTAGTATTTTTGTAACCTTTAACTCAATATGAGCAAGTATAATTTAACATTACCTAAAATGGGTGAAAGTGTCGAGGAGGCAACAATTGTTAATTGGCTCAAGAATGTAGGTGATAATATAAAAATGGATGACTTTATTGTTGAAGTTGCAACTGACAAAGTGGACTCTGAAGTTCCAAGTGATGTTGAGGGAGTATTAATCGAAAAGTGTTTTGAAATTAATGACGTTGTTAAAGTTGGTGAAACCTTATGTGTGATTGAAGTTAAAAAGGGGGTTAGTAAAAAAAATATAGAAACTATCCCTAATATAGAACTATTAGAAATTGAAGAAAAACCCTTTGAAATCGAAATTATTGAAGAAGCTAAGCAAGAATCAAAACACTCGTTTTTGTCTCCACTTGTAAGAAGTATTATTGAAAAAGAGAAAATTACAGATCAACAACTAGATAAAATAAAAGGTTCTGGAAAAGGTGGTAGATTAACAAAAAAAGATTTGTTACAATTTTTAGGCAAAACTGAAGACCAACAACCTACAGAAGAGTTTGAAAAAAGCTTTTATGAAAAGACAAAACAAAGTTTCAGTGAGTCAGATACTACTAGAGAACTTTCACGCTTTGAGAAAATGACATCTGAACACATGATTCAAAGTAAAAATGAATCTGTACATGCCCAAATGTTTATTGAAGCTGATATTACAAATCTCTCTGACTGGAGAGAAAATCAAAAAGAAAAGTTTTTGCAAAGAGAAAAATTTAAATTAACCATTACCTATCCATTAGTAAAAATAGTATCACAAGTTCTTAGGGAATTTCCTTCCCTAAATGCAGTATTATCTGACAATAATTTGATACTTAAAAAAGATATTAATATAGGAATTGCTACAGCTCTTGGGAATGGAAATTTAATAGTTCCTGTAATTAAAAACGCTGATCAACTTAGTTTACTTGGTATATGTAAGTCCGCTAATGATCTAATTATAAATGCAAGGAATAATGAACTTAAGCCAGATGATGTTTCTGATGGTACCTTTACAATCACAAATATTGGAATTTTTGATAGTTTAACGGGAACTGCAATTATTAATCAACCTCAACTTGGAATCATAGCATTTGGAGCAATAAGAAAATTGCCAAGAGTCATTGAAACAAATAAAGGTGATTTTATTGGCATTAGAAAAGTAATAATGATTTCATTAAGTTTTGATCACAGAATTATAAATGGAGCAATGGGCGGGCTATTCCTTAAAAGAATGAAAGAATTAATTCAAAATTGGGACAATAGTGTTGAAATATAGTTCATAAATGAAAATTAATTTAGAACGTCCAATATGTTTTTTTGATTTAGAGACAACTGGTATTAATGTTGTTAATGACAGGATTGTAGAAATATCTGTAATTAAAGTTAATCCCTCTGGAAAAGAAGACTCAAAAACATGGTTAATTAATCCAGGTATACCAATTCCTAATGTTGTTTCTGGTATTCATGGAATAACTGATGAGATGGTTAAAAATGAGCCTACTTTTAAAGATTATGCCAACGAAATTTATGATTTTATTAAACATTGTGATTTGGCTGGATTTAATTCTAACAAGTTTGATATCCCTTTGTTGGCAGAAGAATTGTTAAGAGCAGAAATTGATTTTGATTTGTCAAAAATTAAAACCATTGATGTTCAAAATATATTCCATAAAATGGAAAAAAGAACTTTATCTGCTGCGTATAAATTTTATTGTGGAAAAGAACATAATGATGCCCATTCTTCAATGAGTGACACAAGAGTAACTTATGAGGTTTTTTTAGCTCAGTTAGATAAATACGAACAGTTAGAAAATAATGTTAATTATCTATCAAAATTCTCATCAATCAGAAAATCATTGGATTTAGCTGGATTTGTTTATGAAAATGATGATAAAAAAGCTGTTTTTTCTTTTGGAAAATATAAAAATCAAGAAATTGATGAAGTGATTGAAAAAGATCCTGGTTATTTTAGCTGGATTATGAAGTCAGATTTCCCTAATTACACAAAGAAGGTATTAAATCAATTAAGGTTAAATAAGCTTAATAATAAGTTACAATGAAAATAATCTGTGTGGGTAAAAATTATTTAAAGCACATTGATGAATTAAACTCATCAAAAGAAGATGAACCTGTAATTTTCTTAAAGCCGGATACTTCAATAATTCAAAAAAATCAACCTTTTTTCATACCTGAATTTTCTAATGAAATCCATTATGAAATTGAAATAATTTTAAAATTTAATCGATTGGGTAAACATATTGAATCCAAGTTCTCCAATAAATATTTTAATCAAATCAGTTTAGGTATTGATTTCACAGCTAGGGATTTTCAAAATAAATTTAAAGAAAGAGGTTTACCATGGGATATTTCTAAAGGATTTGATAACTCAGCATTAATTGGAGATTGGAAAAGTATCAAGACCTATGATTTAGATAATATAAACTTTAGGCTCGAAAAAAATGGTAAAATTGTCCAACAAAGTAATTCAAAAAATATGATTTGGAAAATAGATGAATTGATTGCCTATGCTTCAAAGTATTTTACAATAAAAATTGGAGATATAATGTTTACAGGAACACCTGAAGGTGTTGGAGTAGTTAGTGAGGATGATGTTTTAGAGGGGTTTTTAGGTGATGAAAAAGTTTTCAGCGTTAAGATTAAGTAAATTATGATTAATGAAATTCAACATTTTTTAATTGAAAATAATAAAACATTATCTGTATGTGAAAGCATTACAGGTGGAGCCTTATCATCCAAATTAATTTCAAAAGCAGGATCCTCTAATTTTTTTCAGGGTTCTGTAGTAGTCTACAATGATGAAATTAAGAGTAAGATTTTAGGTATTGATATAAATAAAATCAAAGAAGTTTCTGCTGTCAGTGAATGGACAGCATATGAAATGGCAAAATCAACAAAAAAAATATTTAGTTCAGATTATGTTATATCTACAACTGGAAATGCTGGGCCAGAAAAATATGATGAAATTTCCAAAACTGGTCAGGTGTTTATAACATTAATAACGCCTAATAAATCAATTACAAAAGAATACTTTCTTGATGGGGACAGATTGGAAAATATTAATAAAACTGTTGATTTTTCAATTAATTTACTCCATAAAAATCTGAGCATTTAAATTTGCCAAAACTCTAAAAAAGTTGTTTATTTGCATCCCAAAGATGTAGTTATGTCTAAAATATGTCAGATAACAGGTAAGAAAGTTCAATTTGGGAACAATGTTTCTAAGGCTATTAATAAGACCAAAAGGAGATTTAATGCTAATATAATCTCTAAAAGATTTTACATTCCAGAAGAGGATAGGTGGGTTAAATTAAAAGTTTCAACATCTGTTTTAAAGACAATCAATAAAAAAGGCATTTCTGCGGTTTTGAAGGACGCTAAAGCCAAGGGAATTAAATTGTAAATTATGGCCAAGAAAGGGAATAGAGTTCAAGTTATTTTAGAGTGTACTGAACACAAAGATTCTGGGAAATCAGGTACATCAAGGTACATATCAACAAAAAATAAAAAAAACTCACCAGACAGGTTAGAATTAAAAAAGTTTAATCCAATATTAAAGAAATATACAATTCATAAAGAAATAAAGTAATGGCAAAGAAAACGGTAGCAACTCTTCAAACTGGGTCCAAAAAGTTAAGTAAGGCAATTAAAATGGTAAAAAGCCAAAAAACAGGTGCCTATATTTTTCAAGAAAAAATTCTACCCTCTGATTTAGTTAATGATTGGCTTTCAAAAAAGTAAAATCTTAACAATCCACAAAATTCTATTTTTATTTATTTTAATTTTTATAGCTAACTTTCAGTAATGAATTTTTTTAAAAAGCTATTTTCTTGGGGAAAGAAATCAACTCAAGAAAAAGATAAAATTGAAAAAGAGTCCGATTCCGATGGAGAAAAAGAAGATGTTATTTTAAAAGAATCAAAAAAAGTTATAAAAAAAGAACCACAACCAGAACCAGAGCCTG
>CACCIQ010000021.1 GCA_902546095.1 uncultured Bacteroidota bacterium | reverse complement strand
AAAAAAGAATTAAATAAAAATAATAATCAAGTAACTGTCCTAGTGCAAGTCTCATACACAGAAGATATTGACGAAATTAAAAAGTTTATAAAAGAAGAACAATCTCCTCTGTTCTATGATTTAAATGATCCTGGAATCGTTAGGTTTGAGTGGTTTTTAAACGAAGATGAAAAATCTGCTACTTTGATAGAAGTTTTTAAAAATTCAAATGTTTGGGAGGAGTTAGGCAATAAGGTTTTAGGATCACCTATAAATTTAAGATTTAGAGAATTATTTAAGATTGAACAATTGACAGTTCTGGGTGATGTGAATGAATCATTTAAAAAGAAGATTGAACCAATGAATCCTCTTATTAAGTCTTACGTGGGGGGTATTAATTAAAAAAATTATAATATAGTTTTGGATAATTTTAATTTCGACGATAACTACGACTCCATTCCAAAATTAAATAAAAGTCAAAAAAAGATTTTTAAAATAGTTGTTTTACTCTTATTAATTCTTCTGATTTTAGGAATGCTTTTTGGATGAAATGAAAAAATTTTTAAAGTACATTCTGATTTCATCAATTGTATCAATATTTAATGTTGCAGTTTATGGGGATTTTGATTCAACTGAAAGTACTGGAGAATCATTTTTTATGATTTTTTTTATGGTTATTATATATAACATATTAATACTTATTATTCCAACAATAATTTATTTGGCAACTAAATCAATGAACGCATTCAAGATTTCCTTTTTTATAATTTGTGGTTTTTTTGCAATATTAGTTCTTGCATTTTTTACAGATCCTGAGAATTTAATTGAAATTTTAAAATAATTTTTTTCACTTTAATTATATTTAAATAAAAAATATTATTATGAAAAAAACTTTATTATTTCTATTACTTTCTTTTGCATTTGTCTTTAGCTCTTTTTCTCAGGATTTGTCAGAGCCAAAAGGTGGAGGCACCTTGGACATAGTCTTAGTTAGTCCAGGTGATGGCTACTCAATTATGAATTTTGAAGGTAATATAACTGGATACGGTTTAGTTTTTGTCAAGCTCAAAGTTGCATCTATAAACTCTTCAAAAACAAGTGGCACATTGGATGGTGATGCAAGAACAATATTAAATGATGGAACTCTTATTTCCACTCCAATCAAAGGTTCATGGAAAAGAACTGATGCACTAATGAAGTTTTATTTTTTAGATGCTATTAATAATGGAGCTATGAACTTTGTAATGTGGGATGTTAATCTTTTGGAAAAGAAAGCTAATGTCAAGTATTTTGAATTGCACAGCGCAGACAATTAAAAAAAATAAACATGGAAATAATAAAAGCAGTAATATTTTCCCTATGTATAATTTTAGTTGTCTACGCAATTATTAAAAAAAACAGGCTTTATTTTAATTATGCATATTTAATTGTAGCTCTATTAATTATAACTGATCAAATAATTATTTATTTTGGAAGTTCGGACCCTCTTAATCTTGCATTAGCTTCACTTTGGTTAATTCAAGCTATTTTAGTCATTCCAAATAAATTACCACCGTTGACTAGAGATGGAAGTATCATTGCAAAATCAGCAGTTCCTAAAATAATGGTAAGTTTATCAATCATTAATTTTTTTGGAGCCTATTTTGCTACAACTGTTGATTATATTCCAGATTTAGCAATGTATGGGCATATAATTTTAGGGCTCTTTCCAATAGCTCCTGCATATTTTATTCTAGCTGGAAAAATTGAAATTGTAGATTAGTAACTATAAAGTTTATGAAAAAAAATAATGCTTTCTATTACCTGATCGCAGTATTAGGAATTTTGATTTTTAGCGCAGGACTTTGTGTATTAGGGGAGTCTATAATTCAAAAGATAAATGAGCAAAATTGGTTTTTAATCGGAACAATTGCTCTTGTATTAATTAATACAGGTCTTTGTTTGATGATTAGCTCTAAAGATTATAAAAGATGAAAGACCTAAATTCTTTCAATAAATATATTTGCAATTCTTGTAACAAAGAGATTGATTTTATTTGGTCAAGTGGTATAAACAATAGTAATCCCCAAGCAAGACTCTGTTATGAATGTAAGCTCGAAATAATTGATAATGCTTATAAAAATTAAAAGAAATCCTTTAAAAGTTCTGGTTATTAACATGTTATAAAGCTTATATCTAAAAATTACGTATATTAAATTCATGGAAAATATAGCTTTAGCTTGTCAAGTAATTGTAGCGGTTTCAGTATTATACATTTGGACATTTAGGTATAATAATATCGTCGTTGAATTTAAGCACTATGGTTATTCAGATTTACTTAGAAATGTTGTTGGATCTTCCAAAATATCTATCTCAGCTATTTTGTTAGTAGGAATATGGTATAATGATCTTGTTTTTTATGGAGCATTGTCCATGGCATTTTTTATGATTTGTGCACAATATTCACATTTCAAAGTTCAAAATCCTGTAATTAAATTCTTACCATCATTGATATTCTTAATTATGTCATTATTTGTTGCTGCATTCAATTATGGTATGATCTAAATGGAGTTTGCAAATGCAATTATAGCTTTTACTGGCATCTCATTTCTAGTATATGGGTTTAATTCTTTAACATCAAAAAGAATGGTCAATGAATTTAAGAGGTGGGGGTTTAGTAAATACAGAAAACTAATTTCATTTCTTCAGATTCTTGGAGCTATCGGCCTTATTTTAGGCCTAAAATTTAATTTAATTTTAATTGCATCGTCTCTTTGTTTGTCAATTATGATGTTTTTTGCAATTGTTGTTAGAATTAAAATAAATGACAATATATCAAGGATCCTTCCAGCAATAACTTACTTTGTATTAAATGCTCTGATACTTAATTATTCGTTACAAGCTTTAAATTAACTTTGAAAAATGAAGAAACTAATTATTATATTAATTTCAGTTACAATGAATAGTCAAAGCATTGATTTAATAAACCCAAAACAAAATATCGGTATGGAAAATTGGAGTATTGTAAATGATGATGTGATGGGAGGTATTTCAAAATCAAAACTATCAATGAGTGATGAAAACAATTTAATGTTTACTGGTTATTTATCTTTAGAAAACAATGGAGGATTTGCATCAACAAGACATCGTTTTAAAGAACAAACTTTAGCAAGTGTTAAATCATTTAAAATAAAATTAAAAGGTGATGGGAATTCATATAAGTTAAGAATTAGACAAAATAATAGAAGAGCATCTTATTCAGCTGACTTCAATTCTTCAAAAGATAAATGGACTGAAGTTGAGATTTTATTAGAAGATTTTAAGCCAACGTGGAGAGGATTTACCTACTCAGATTATCCAGAGCCTGATATTGAAAAAATAAGCGAGTTAGGCATACAAATTTCTGATAAACAAGAAGGGGATTTTAAGTTAGAAATTGAATATATAAAAGCAATGTATTAATGCATTATGTGGAAAAGACTTAAAAAAGCAGGAATCATTACTTCAATTTTTGCCATTCTATTTTTCATTGTTAAAATTCTTTTAAAGAATTCTTATTTTATGAGCATAATTTATAGATGGTTTGAATAAATTATTTAATTAAACTCAAAGTTTTTTAAATATTATTTAATTTATTCTAGTAAAAATTATCAAGTTTTCAAGTAGCTAATATTTTTAAATTTCGTGTATGAAATCTCATTGAAAATAATATAAATTGAATAAAATTTATATCATGAAAAAATTATTTACACTTTTATTTTTTAGCTTATTTTTTAATATAGCATTATCACAAACAAATACGTTTACAGTTCAGTATTTTGATGTTAAGCCTGGCGCTCAATCCGATCTTGCTGCATTGTATGATTCCTTTTTTGAGGGCGTCGCATTCAAATCCGGAGGTCTTTATCTTGAACGTATGGATCGTGGAGATGTTTCAGGAACACATAGAGTAGTATATTTTGGAGAATTAGGAAATTCAGGAATGGTTGAAGGATCAAAAACAAGAGATGATTGGCAAAAGTTTTATGCTGATAGACGTGAATTTATTGAAAAAAGAGGTCCTAGTTATTCTGGAAGAATTATATCTTCTAATGGTGTAGACCCGTTTAGTAAAGGCTATTTTCAATTATATGAAGGTATTGTTTATGAACCAGAAAAATTTATTCCAGCTCATACTAAAGGCATGGAAGAAGTTTGGGATTATGAAGGAAATGCAATGCTTTTCGGCACATACGATGTAGGAGCACCTGGTGGAGCAACACATTGGGCTGCTTTTGGCGCTGACAGTTTACAGTCTTTAATGTTATGGAAGGTACACATTGAGGAAAATAATGCTGATGGCCAAGCAGAATATCTTAAGAGCAGAGGAAAAACAGAGGATCTAACAAACTATAGTTTGAGAATTCTTAAACAATATGGTGGGTTTTAATAAAACTGCAATTTAAATTTAATGGGGAATGGTTTAAAAAAATCATTCCTTTTTTTTTATCTTTGCGGCGAATTATGAAAAAACTACCTGTGACCGTGTTAAGCGGATTCTTAGGTGCTGGAAAAACTACATTATTAAATCATATTTTACATAATAAAGATGGCCTTAAAGCTGCAGTTATTGTAAATGATATGAGTGAAGTTAATGTAGATGCAGACCTTGTAAAAAATGAAAATACCCTTTCTAGAACTGAAGAAAAACTTGTTGAGATGAGTAATGGGTGTATTTGTTGTACGCTCAGAGAAGATTTAATGATTGAAGTTGAGAAATTAGCTAAGGAAGAGAGATTTGATTATTTAATTATTGAAAGTACAGGTATTTCAGAACCTATTCCAGTAGCTCAAACCTTTAGTTTTGAAAGTGAGGATGGAAGTATAGATTTAAGTAAGTTTAGCTATGTTGATACAATGGTAACAGTTGTTGATGCATTTAATTTTATTAAAGATTTTTCTAGTCCTGAATATTTAACAGATAGGAATCTGACTGATATTGAAAATGATGAGAGAACAATTGTTAATTTATTGACTGATCAAGTTGAATTTGCTAATGTTATTTTACTTAATAAAACTGATTTGGTTTCAGAACCTGATCTAAGAAATCTTTATGATATTATTAATAAACTAAATCCTGAGGCTAGAATTATCCCTACAAATTATTCAAAAGTTAATTTAAATGATGTAATCAATACAGGAATGTTTGACTTCGAAAAAGCTGAAACATCAGCTGGATGGATCAAAGAGTTAGAAAATGAACATGTTCCAGAAACTGAGGAATACGGAATAGGTTCTTTTGTTTTTAGAAGAAAAAAACCGTTTCATCCTAAACGTTTTTTAGATTATATCAAAAGTAGTTTTCCCAAAAATATTATTAGAAGCAAAGGTTTATTTTGGATTGCGTCTAGGTCTGATCAAGCATTAATTTGGAGTTCTGCTGGTGGCTCAATCAAGACGGATCCCGCTGGTGTCTGGTGGGCATCAATGCCTTTTACTGAAAGAATTAACTATGCAGCTTTTGTAAATAATCAAGAACAAATTGAATCAGATTGGGGAGCCACATTTGGTGATAGAAAAATTGAAATTGTATTTATTGGTCAAAAACTAGATGTTGAATTAATTACAAATCAGTTGGAATCTTGTTTATTGAATGAAGAAGAATTAATACAGTGGAAAAATGGCGAATTCAATAAAATTGATAATTGGCCTGTATCAACTGTTTAAAATTTATTCTACTTTTTTACTTTGTTCCCCTTTTGTCTTGCTAGAACTTGTAGGTCTACAACAGTATCTGACTCGTCAACAATTTCCAGTCCGAAAACTGTTTCTATAATATCCTCTAAAGTAACCAATCCCATAATGTCACCATTTTGATTAGTTGCTAAAGATATATGTTCTCTCTCTCTTAGCAATCTATCAAATAATGCTGGGACTGCAGATTCATAGTCGACTTTTATTAATTTTCTTTTTATATCACTAAGCTTAAGTGAGCCTTTCTTTTGGATAATTTTTTCCAATATTGTGTCTTTAAGAACATAGTGATCAATATTATTTTTATTATTTAAAAAAATAGGAATTCTAGAAAATGGTAGGTTATTGTTTTTACTGTAAAAGTCAGTAATCGAAGAGTTCTCATTCGCTATCTTCATAACTGAAAAAGGAGTCATAATCTCTTTTAATTGTACATTTTCTAACTTAACTATATTTTGAATAAAGTCAGAATCTTTTTCCTTAATTATACCTTCTTCTTCTGCTATTTCAGCAATTGTTGAAATGTCTTCTCTTTTAAAAATAGATGCTTTATTTTCATTGAATCCTATTCTGGTAAAAAATTGTAAAATCCAAAGCAAGCCAGTGTATTTAAAAACAGGCAGAATTGAGGATAATAAAACTGTTGTGAAAGGAGCAAGCTTGTGTGAATAATTAGCTCCGATAGTTTTAGGAATAATCTCTGATAAAATCAATACCAAAAAGGTCATTATGGTTGATACAATGCCCACTAAAAAATCCTCTGACACAGACATCCCAAGTAATGAATAGCTATTGTCAATATTTAATGTAGCATATGCAATTTTAGCTTGTACCCCAACCATTATTGCACCTACAGTATGAGCAATAGTATTAAGAGTTAAAATTATAATTAGTGGTTCATCTATTGACTTTTTTAAGCCTTGAAGTTTTTCGGCATATTTTTTTCCTTCTTTTATTTTAATCTTAATATAAGTTGGATTGATACTTAGAAGGACAGCTTCCAAAATTGAACACAAAAAGGATAGACATATAGTGAGAAAACCGTAAAGAATTAAAAGACCCAAATAAAACTTTTATTATTTTAAAGTTAATAAATCAAAATCATTATTTGAAGTTTTTTCAACTTTGACTCAGGTATTGAACAATAATTACAGTCAATAAAAACATAAGAGCTACAACTAATGATCTAATAATTTTTTCTTTCATAAAATTTACTAATTATCTTTTTGATAAATTCTAAGGTAATCGATTATTAATGAATTTGGAAAAGTGGTATTCCCTTCGTCGACAACCCTCATTAGCCCATTATTCATTACCATACACATTGTTTTATCAGGCCAATCCAAATTAGGAACTTCAACTCCTCTTGTTTTTGTATGAACTAGTTGACCATCAATATACCACTTCATAGTATTGTTAGTCCAATTAAATCCATAAATATGAAACTGAGTTGAGGAGTTGTATGTGCTTTGAAAATTTTCAAGAGCAGAGCTATGATCATATTTATCATTCCACAAGCCGTATATGTATCTTAACCACATTTCATCTTTTCTGTTAGTTCTAAAAAATTGGCCAAAATATTCCCAAATATCAATTTCAGGTGGCCATACTCTATTTTCTGAATCATCAATTAGCCATATAGCTGGCCAAACTTTATCACCTTTTGGAAATTTTACTTTTAACTCGATATATATTCCATTATCAGTTCCATTAAAGTTTATTTTTTGTAAAGAATTTATCCAACCTGTGGAATAATTAAATTCTCCTACAGGATCTGTACCCGATATGGATTCTTTTTTATTTTCGAGATACAGTAGCCCATCCTTGACATACACATTATTATCCATTAAGTATCCAGCATAATTGTCATTAAGTAAATTTTCTCCACCTGTATTTTTGTTCCACTTCATTCTAATTGTAGGATCACTATCGTGAGTTAGACCTTTAGACCAATTTTCCGTGTTAAACGAGCTGAAATTATCTTCTTTTATCATGCTATAATTTTGTGGAATATATCCAGAGCTATTAGTGTTATTGTTAGAATTATTATCACCAGTATTTACATTTTCATTTACAGAATTATCTTCACCAGTACAAGAATTAAAAACAAAACAAAAAGAAAAGAATAAAGCTATGTAGATTATTTTTTTATGCATTATTTTAATAATTTGAAAAAAATTTTAAAATGAAAATTAATCTTTTTAAGTATCTCATCCTAATTTTTATAATATTCAGCTGTAGCAGTGAGGCTGATGTAAATGATTCGAATACTGGTGGAAATGGGAATAGTGGAAATGGTGGAGATAATGATAATGATAGTGGAGGCGGATCCGGAGGAGATAATAATGATGATCAAACAAATTTTTATTTGAGTTCAATTGGAAGTGATTCCAATAGTGGAACTCAGGATAATCCTTGGCAGTCACTTTCAAAATTAAGTAGTAAGCAACTATCTCCGGGGGATTCAATTTTTTTTAAAAAAGGAGAATCTTTTTATGGCCACCTTGTAGTGAATGGATCAGGTTCTGCAGATAAACCAATTGTGTTCACGTCATACGGTTCAGGAAATCAGCCAATAATAAGTGGAAGCGTTGGAATTGGTGGTGGGGGTGATTATCAGGAAGCAATATATATACTAAACAATGACAACATGGTTTTTGACGACTTGGAAATTCAAAACAATAGATTGTCAAGCAGGTCAAATGTAGATGATTCAGACAGCTTTGGTATATATGTGCATAATACTGGTGATGAGGTTATGAACAACTTCGTTTTTAGAAATATGACGTTTAAGAATGTTTATGCAATTAGTCAAGTTGACCCATCTAATCAACAAGCATTTAATGCTTTCGAAGTAGCTGGAATAAGATTCTTTACTGATTGGAATAAAAGCCACATTAATAACGTTCTTGTAGAAGACAATTATTTTACTGACTTACAACGATTTGGTGTACATGTAAAACATTCAATCGGGGGAAATTCAAACGACAATAGACATACCAACTTTGTTTTTAAAAACAATGAATTTAAGGAAATTGGTGGTACATGTATTCTCCCGTCAAGAGTTAGAAATTGTCTAATTGAAAATAATATTTTTGATCAGCCTGGAGCAAAAACCAATCCAAGAATGATTGGAAGGGGAAGTGCAGTTTGGAACTGGTACAGTGTCAATACAATAATCCAATATAATCAAGCTACCAGTATTAGAGGAATTCTTGATTCACACGGAATTCATGTTGATCATCATAATGAAAACACCTTTGTTCAGTACAACTACATGGAAGATTGTGAAGGCGGCTTTGTAGAAATTTTAGGAGATAATGAAACTGCGGTTTACAGATTTAATATTAGTGTGAACGATGGATGGAGAGAAAATCCTAATTGGGTTAACAGTAATCATACAATATGGCTAAGTAATACTATTGGAGGAGAGGCAGGTCATGAGTCTAACAATAGTTTTATTTATAACAACACTGTTGTTGTGAATAGATCATCTAGTCCATATAGAACTGCAATTGATATAAGAGCAAATAATACTAGAATTTTTAACAATATTTTTTATTCTGTTAATGGCTCCAAAATTGGCGGTAAACAGGTCAGAGTTGTAGATGATAATATACTTGTAACAAATAATTTGTTTCATGGAAATGTAGATACCAGATTTAAGGATTTGGATGAAAATGGTATTTATGGAGATCCTAGTTTTTACAATGAAGATTTGGGAGGAGCTAAAGGTTTTCAATTACTTGCAAATAGTCCCGCAATAAATTCTGGTGTTCCATATTCTGGCAATTATTCTCATCCTAGTATTCCTGTGAGTGACTCAGAGATATTTAAAAATGTTGAGTCTGTTCCGACGACAGATTTTTTTGGCAGATCGTTAACTGTAAATTCAACTCCAAACATTGGTGCAAACAATGCTAAAAATGGAGAAATTACTACCTATAATAATGATACACCACGACTAAAAGACTTATTTATAAAAGATAAAATTGACTTTAATAATATAAAATATAATTACCATTATGTGGTTTATGATATAATTGGAAGAGAAATGATGAGAGGTGCTATTAACAACGTTAATAATCAAATAGCTCTTAATGGAGATCTTAAAAACGGAGTTTATGAAGTTGTGTTAGAAAATGAAAATATTATATTAAGCTCAAAGTTTATTTTAAAAAATAATTCTGCACTTTAAATTTTATGAATTATAATATCCTTTTTGTTTTTATTATTTTTTTTTCTTGTAATAATGATATGGAAATTGTAGGTGACTGTTTTGTTGCT
The DNA here is from genome assembly GCA_902546095.1 of uncultured Bacteroidota bacterium. Taxonomy (GTDB): domain Bacteria; phylum Bacteroidota; class Bacteroidia; order Flavobacteriales; family Flavobacteriaceae; genus Eutrophosalina. The sequence continues at coordinate 8,597 of CACCIQ010000021.1, read as the reverse complement.
CCAGAACCAGAAAGAATTTGTCCTGAAATTTATGAGCCGGTATGCGCATGCAATGATTTAGTTTATTCCAATTCTTGCAAAGCAGAGAAAGCTGGAAATCTAAAATGGAAATTAACCAATAAGGATGTTGGTGAAAATTGTGATTATTAAATAATTATTGTGAAAAAATTTGTAATTATAATCATCCTATCTTTTTCTTTTAGCTACACTCAAGATAAAAATCCTAATAACCTTTCTTTAATGAAATCTATTGTTGAAATTTTCAACTCCAACAATTATGATCAAATCTATTCTATGTTCAACGATAGGTTAAAAAATGAAGTCAAGTCAGACATTGTTTTAAAATTTTTTAGCGATGTAAAAGGTTTTCATGGTAAAATAAAGGATTTTGAGTTTATGAAATATGATAAAGGAACAAGTGGTGAAATTGCAATAGGAACATTAAATTTTATCAAGTTTTCAAAAAGTAATTTTCCAGTTGAAAGGTATAAGATTTTTTTTGAAAGAGAAATTTTACAATTGGATTTAGTTGTTGATAATGATCAAAAAATAGATGATATTTCACTGGACCAATATATTGATGAAACAGTTTCTCAAAGAGCAATAAATAAGTTAAAAATCTATGAGGAAATAATAAATAAAAAACAACAAAAATTAATCTTTAATAAATCAAAATACCTTCCAAACAATACTCAAGTTTCAATTGGCTTAATTAAAAACGGACAAGCAAATTACTACGGTATTAAAAGACAAAATGATTCCATTTACACTGTAAATAATTCAAAAAATATTTTTGAAATTGGTTCAATATCAAAGGTTTTAACAGCAAATATTCTTTCAAAATTTGTCCTTGAAAACAAAATTAATTTAAATGATAATGTCAATAATTACTTTGATTTAAAATTAAAAGACAGTGCACAAATTTCATTTAAAAGCTTAGCTAATCATACTTCAGGAATACCAAGAATGCCCAATAACTTTTCCTATTCCTCAGAAAAAAATCCTTTAAATCCATATAAAGAATACAAAGTAGATGATTTAGAAACATATTTATTGGACTCTCTTAAAATAAATCAAGATACTGAAGGTAAATTCTTATACTCTAATTTAGGTTTTGCCTTAATTGGATATACACTAAGCAAAATAGACAATCAAGATTATAAGTCTATGTTTGACTCTTACATTTTTTCTAAATATGAAATGACCAATTCTACTTTTAAAAAAGAAGAGGTAAATGATTTATTGGTAAAAGGGCTGAATAGTCAAGGGGATGAAGTTCCAAATTGGGATTTGCAGATATTTGGTCCAGCAGGGGGAGTTTTATCAAATGCTGAGGATATGGCAAAATTTATAATTGCTCAGTTCGATGAAAAAGATAAAGAATTAAAGCTGTTAAGAGCACAAACTTCCAAAATAAATTCAAGGTTAGGCATGGGGCTTGGATGGTTTATAGAAAATCCAAAATCAAATAAAAAGAGAATGTACCGTCATGGTGGAAATACTGGTGGTTATTCATCGATGATTATAGTTGACGTAAAAAATAAAAATGGAATCATTATACTTTCAAATGTAACATCTCGCAATCCATATTTTGAAAATATAAATAAGCTGGCAGCATCTTTAATCAAAAATATTAGAAATTAATTTTCACAATTTATTTAATTTTTAATGACTGGCATCAAGTTTGCCTAATAGAAGATTCAAACAAAATATATAAAAATGAAAAATTTAATTTTAAGTATTACAGCTTTATTTATTACTCTATCAGCTTCTTCTCAAACTATTGTTGATGCAGCTGCATCAAACAAAGATTTTTCAACTTTAGTAACTGCTTTGAAAGCAGCTGATTTAGTTGGAGCTCTAAGCGGTGAAGGACCTTTTACAGTTTTTGCACCAAATAACGATGCTTTTGGAAAAATTGATTCAGAAACCTTAGGCAGCTTATTAAAACCTGAAAATGTTGGAGCTCTCTCTAATATTTTAACATATCACGTAGTTTCAGGAAAATTGATGGCAAGCGATGTTACAAAAGCTTTAAAAGATGGTTACGGAAGGGTAAAGCTTACAGCCTTGAATGGTCAAACTTTTGTTGCTAGATCAAAAGGAGGAAAGATTTTTTTAAAAGATCAAAATGGAGATATGAGTGAAGTAATTGCTACAGATGTAGTAGGAACAAATGGTGTGATTCATGTAATTGATAGTGTGATAATGCCGGAGTAATTAGTGTTTGTTTTAAATTTAGAACCCTTAGTGCTTGAAAGTATTAAGGGTTTTTTTAATATTTATATTCAAGTAAAGTTTCAAAAGAAACATAATCAAGGGTCTTTAAATTAGTTGCTTCAAGTATAACTTTAGGCGCACATCCTGCTTTATGTGCTTCAATCCATCTTGATACACATAAACACCATTTGTCTCCTTCTTTTAAACCCTTAAAATTATATTGAGGATAATCTATTGTTAAATCATTCCCCATCTTTTTAGAAAATTCTAAGAATTCATCAGTCACAATTGCACAAACAGTGTGTGTGCCAATATCGTTTGGCCCAGTTTCACAACATCCATTTCTGTAAGCACCAGTTAAAGGATTGGTGCTACAAGTTTCTAATTTTTTATTGTATAAATTTAACTTACTCACCTTTCATTATTACGGCAGTATGAATTAAAGTAGCTGTTAATTTACCATCCATTGAAAATACTTCACCCTTCATTGTAGCAATGGTTTTTCCTTTTTTAATTATTTCAGCAGTGGCAACAACTTCACCCTCATAAAGTGGTCTGTGGTGAATACTATGAAGGTTTGTAGAGTTAGGGTAAATTGTTCCTTTTGATTCATATATTAAAAGAAGACTCGTAACATCGTCTAACATAGAATTGATTTGTCCTCCTTGTACGGTCCCAACTGGATTTAGAGTATTTGAGTTAAAGAAGGCTTTTAGTTTTAAAAATCCTGTTTTGTATTCAATCAGCTCAAACTTATAAAGCTTTCCAGTTCCACCCTTACTTTTATGATAGTCGATATATTTTTGAAATTCCTCTTTCATTATATAAAAATTAATACTTCCACTTTACAATTAAAAAGATATTAATTAATAACGTAACAAGTGTCAAGATCATACTTGTTGCATGTAAAAAAATAAATAAAGTATCATTAGCCGAATCTTTTGCTGAATTCATATAAGGAATTAAAACATAACAAATAACCATTAAAGTAAAACTTATTATTGAAATAATTTTCGCTGTATTTTGATCAGGTGAAAAATTCTGGATTAGGATCCAACTAATTACAGGGGATACGATGTTTGGGAGCTTCCTCCAAATGGACAAGGGATTGCAGCATTACAAATTTTAAATCTTTTAGAAAAATTTGATATCAAATCTATGGGTTTTGGATCAGCTGAATATATTCATCATTTTGTTGAGGCAAAAAAAATTGCGTTTGCTGACAGAGCAAAATACTATGCAGATATGGATTTTAATGATATTCCAGTTGATTACTTGATATCAAAGGAATACGCAGAAAAAAGAAGTAAAGAAATAAATCCATCTAAAGCATCAAGAAGAGTGAGAGCTGGTGATATTGAAAATGGTGATACTATATATTTGACAGTGGCAGATAAAGACGGGAATATGGTCTCACTAATACAAAGTAATTATAGAGGAATGGGCTCTGGTATGATACCCCCAGGACTTGGTTTTATGCTACAAGATAGAGGAGAATTATTTTCACTAGATGAGAATCATTTTAATGTTTATGAGCCAGAAAAAAGACCCTTCCACACAATTATTCCAGCATTTATAACAAAAAATAACAAACCTTATATCAGTTTTGGATTAATGGGAGGTGCTATGCAGCCACAAGGGCATGCTCAAATTGTAATTAATATTGTAGATTTTGGGATGAACCTACAGGAAGCAGGTGATGCGCCTAGAATTAGACATGTTTCAAATCAACAACCAACCGGAGGAGAAATGTTTGATGGAGGAGAACTTTCATTAGAATCAGGATTTGATTACAAGGAAATCAGAAAACTTATGAAATATGGACATAAGGTTTTTTTTAGCCTTGGTTCTTTTGGAGGTTATCAAGCTATTAAGTATGATGAAAAATTAGGTGTGTATTTTGGAGCGTCAGAATCTAGAAAAGATGGCTCGGCTATCGGTTATTAATTCAATATCTAAAAACTTATACAGAAAGGTTTAGTTTGATAGAATTGTATAATAGCATAAGTATTCCAATAAGTCATAAGACCGCTACTACCCTCAAAAATTTTTTCATCTTACAATATGACTAAAATGATAAATAATGGAATTTGAATTATGAAAGCTACAATAAGTCTCTCCTTTAATTTTACGTCTTTTTTCCAACCTCCCCAATTTGAAAATGGAGTTCTTAAATTATTAATTTTGTAGTATGCAATAATGATCAAAAATATTAATGCATATCCAAAGATCAATGATATTAATTTACTCATTTTTTATTTCATTTTTCTCATTAAATCAGCTCGACCATTTCCGGCAGAGTCCATTGCAGTGAATTTTAGAAAATGATCATCTGAAATATCTACTTTAAACTTAACTTCCAAATAATCATTTTCAGGTTTTTTCCACTTTTTAATTGCATTCGGTATCCATGCTGTACCATACTTTAATTTTTTGACTAATGTGTCATTATACATTTCATATTGTCCTGACTCAGCAAAACCCAAATCTTTATCTTCCATAGTGACTGAATCTAAATTAACATTATTAACAAGGGTTATGTAATAATTTTCAGCATAAATTTCGTTAAGAACTCCATCATAATTTAGTGTGTCTGTTGCGGCACCAGAATTGAAGATAATTTCAGATTGTTTAAACCAGACTCCCTCTATAGGATTGTTCACAATTTTTTTTTCTGGGTTAGAGCAACCTAGAATAAAGTTTAGAAATAAAATTATTATAAGTAATTTTTTCATTTTATCTTTTATTAAATAAATCTAAAGTTGAAATAAAAAGGAAAATAATGATCATAACAACAACATCTTCATATCCTTTAAAAATAGCATAAAGTAATGCAAGCAACTGAAATATGATAGCAATTATTGTTATTCTATTTTTCATTTTTCCAATTATAATTTTTTATTCTTTTCTGATAATGTTTCTTTGGTTTAGGTAACAGGTTTCTTGTATAGTAGTTTTTGTCATCCATTAACTCATCTTCCTTTCGTTTTTTCTCTTGTTTCATTTCCCAAACAAAAGACATAAAATAAGTTAGTGATATAATCACACCAATTAAAAGGATTAATATGTTCATTTATTAAGGAGTTTTTTCATTTATTCTTTTCTATAATCTTAATTAAGTTAAAAAAATTATATTTAAAACTTATGAGTGACATATTAAATGCAATTGGAAATACACCAATTGTTAAGCAAAAAAACATAGTCCCTATTGGATGCGGGGAAATTTATGTTAAACTCGAAGCATTTAATCCAACTGGATCAAAAAAAGATAGGATGGCACTATCAATGATTTCGGGAGCTGAAAAAATCAGGTTTGAAAAATGATTTAAAATTTTAATTATTTATTTTTAACATATGAAAAAACTTATTTATTTCTCCATTATTATTATATCTTTTAATTTCTCATTTGCTCAGGATTATTTTTTAGAAAATTTTGGTCCCTACAATGAAAATATCCAAAGTCCTGAAGAGTTTTTAGGATATGAAATCGGAGATCAACATACTAGGCATGATCTAATTTTAGCATACTTCAAATATTTATCCTCTGTTTCTGAAAGAGCAAACTTGATCAACTATGGTAAATCGTATGAAGGTAGAACGCTTACTCTTCTGAGTATCTCAAATGAAGAAAATTTAAAAAACTTAGAAGAAATAAAAACAGAACACTTAAAGTCTACTATTCCCGGATCGATAAAAACTATTAACGAAAACTTGCCTATAATAATCAACTTAGGATACGGAATCCACGGAAATGAGCCATCAGGTAGCGAAGCAGCTTTGCTAACTGCATATACTTTGATTGCATCAAATAATAAAAAAATTAATCGACTTACAACTAACTCAGTTGTGTTTATTGATCCAACTTTAAATCCTGATGGTAGAGACAGACATTCGCAATGGGCAAACCAATACAAATCAATAAATTTAGTTGCAGACTCCAATGATGCAGAGCATAACGAATCATGGCCTAGAGGACGAACAAATCACTATTGGTTTGATTTAAATAGAGATTGGCTTTTGGCAATTCACCCTGAAAGCAGAGGGAAACTTAATTGGCTTCATGAGTGGTATCCAAATGTTGTATTGGATGTTCATGAAATGGGGACAAATAGTAATTATTTCTTTGATCCTATGAAGTCTAGCGCATCTGTTAAACCACTAATACCACAAGAAAATGTTGATTTATACCCAATTTTTGCTGAATACTATGTTAAATATATGGATAGCATAGGTTCGTTCTATTATACCAAAGAATCGTTTGATGAAACATATCCAGGATATGGATCTACATACTCTGACTTACAAGGTGGACTTGCTTTGCTTTTTGAGCAAGCAAGCTCAAGAGGACATGTTCAAGAAACTAATTACGGCGAGATGACATTTAGTTTTACAATAAGGAATCAATTTTTGAATGGAATAGCAACTGTAGAGGCTGCTGTTGATAATAAAATGCTTTTAAGAGATTATCAAAAAAGGTTCTTTGAATCATCACTTTCAGAGTTTAAAAATGAGAAGATAAAAGCCTACGAATTTGGGGATATTCATGATAAAAACAGAACTAAAGCTTTTATTGATAAATTGCTAATCCATAAAATTGAGGTTTATCAGAAAGATGACAAGTTCTTAGTTCCTGTAAACCAACTACAGTCAAGAATGGTCAAAAATTTTTTTGAAACCAATGATAAATATTTAGATAGCGTTTTTTACGATGCTTCTGCATGGTCCGTATCTAATTTTTATAATATGAAACACAAAGCGGTGAGATCGTTTGATGTTAACAAATTAACCAGGGTTATTAACGATATGCAAGTCGATAATCCAAAAGTTTCCAAATCAAACTATGCATATATTTTGGATTGGGACGACTACAACACACCTGCAGCGCTTAATCATCTTCACAAAAATGAAGTAATTAGTTATTCAGCTTATAAACCATTTTCAATTAAAGTAAATGAAAATGACAATGTCAAAAGTTTTAATCGTGGTACTGTGATGGTTCCAGTTAGTAAACAAAAAGTTGATTCAGAAAAACTTTTTGAGGTTGTTAAATCAACTCAAGAAAAATTCAATCTTCCTGTTTTTAGTACTGAGACTGGGTATAGTTCATCGGGAATTGATTTAGGAAGTAATTTTTTCAGAATCAATAAAAAGGTGAAAGTTGCGATGCTAATTGGTGATGGGGTGAGCTCATATGAAGCTGGAGAGGTATGGCATTTATTAGATACAAGGGTGCACATTCCCTTGACAAAAATTAGACTCAATCAATTTAACAGAATCTCTTTGGATAAATATACCACTCTTGTGATGGTTTCAGGAAGCTATAATCAAATTTCTGAATCTGGTATTAAAAAAATAAAGGATTGGGTTGGTAAAGGGAATACTTTAATTACAATTGGATCAGCATCTAGCTGGGCTATTAAAAAAGAGGTTGTAAAGGAATCATTAGTTGAAACTAAAAATGACACCATCTTTTCCAGAAAAAGATACATTGATGCAAGAGAATATTCTGGAAGAGAAAGAATAGGTGGGTCGATTTTGAAAGTAGATTTAGACCTTACCCACCCACTAGCGTTTGGCTACAGGGACCAGTCAATTCCTGTCTATAAAAACAATAATGTTTTTTTAAACAAATCAAAAAGCGATTATTCTTCAGTTGCCATTTACTCTAAAAATCCTCACATAGATGGTTATGTGTCTAAAAAAAACATGGAAGATAATTTAAAAGGCGCTGCGTCTTTAATTGTTTCCGATTCAGGTTCTGGAAGAGTTGTGCTATTTGCTGACAATCCAAATTTTAGAGGAAGTTGGTACGGAACAAATAAACTTTTTTTAAATGCTATTTTTTTTGGTGCAAATATATCGGTTCCCAAATAGCTTAATGCTTTGGGTGTTTAATGATTTGAACAAACGAAACAGGTGGAACAAATAGTAATTATAGAATTACTTTTAGTATATGATCGATTTTATAATTGTTGTTGTTTATTTTATTCTAATTTTTTTAATTGCTATAAGTGGAAGGGTTAAATCCAAAAGTGCTGAGGAGTATTTTCTTTCAAATAGAAATCTGAAATGGTATTCTATAGCATTATCAACAATCGCAACCAATGTTCAGGGCTATCAGTTTCTTGGCATGATGGGTTCTGCATATTTATATGGGTTAGCTCAAGCTAATCTAGAAATTAATGCAATTCAGGGTATTTTAATAGCTACCTTTATTTTTGTACCAATTTATCTCAAAGAAAAAATTTTTACTATTACAGACTTTATTGAAAAAAAGCTAGGTAAAAAAATAGCGCTTTTTTATTCATTAAGTAATATTGCTCTCTTTGCTACTATAACATTAGGTGCAGCTCTTTTTTGGGGAGCATATGCTGCAG
>CACCIQ010000020.1 GCA_902546095.1 uncultured Bacteroidota bacterium | reverse complement strand
AATGCTACTGAGGAACCTGCTGCTGAAGAACCTCCTGCTGCTAAGGAACCTGCTGCTGAAGAACTTGCTGCTGAGGAACCTGCTGCTGAAGAACTTGCTGCTGAGGAACCTCCTGCTGAAGAACTTGCTCCTGAGGAACCTCCTGCTGCTAAGGAACCTGCTGCTGAAGAACCTGCTGAAGAACCTGCTGAGGAACCTGCTGCTGATGAACCTGCTGCTGAGGAACCTGCTACTGAGGAAAAAGATGATAAAAAAGAAGAGTAAAAAGTTTTTTTACATTCTTAATAACTTTAAAGATAAACATCATGTTTATCTTTTTTTTTTGTTATAATTTTGACAATAATTTTTTGCCTTGAGTCAGTATAAATCCAGAAAAAAAGCCTTTGTACTCCTAGATGATGGAACTATTTTTCATGGTAAATCTATTGGTATTGAAGGAACATCCTCTGGTGAATTATGTTTTAATACTGGTATGACTGGTTATCAAGAAATATTTACTGATCCATCATATAATGGGCAATTAATGGTTATGGCTAATGCCCATATTGGTAATTATGGTACAAATTTGGACGAAGTTGAATCTGATTCAGTAAAAATAGCTGGATTAATATGTAAGAACTTTAGTTTTAGTTTTTCTAGATATGGGCAATCAAATTCATTATTTGAATTTCTATCAAACAATAAAATTGTTTGTATTTCTGATGTTGACACACGAGCCCTGGTAAGTTATATAAGGGATAATGGATCTATGAATGCTATTATAAGCACAGAATCTATTAAATCAATACAAAAAATAAAGGAAAAATTGGATAAAGTTCCATCTATGAGCGGCTTAGAGCTTGCTTCTAGAGTATCAACTAAAAAACCATATTTTTTTGGAAATAAGGATTCCAAATACAAAATTGCTGTACTTGATCTTGGTGTAAAGAAAAACATACTTAAAAATTTAGCAAAAAGAGATGCTTATATGAAGATTTTTCCTCATGACACCAATTACAAAAACATGGAAAGCTGGAATCCTGATGCTTATTTTATTTCAAATGGGCCTGGAGACCCAGAACCTCTTGAAAATGCAATTAATCTTACCAAAAAAATTCTAAAATCAAATAAGCCCCTTTTTGGTATTTGTTTAGGTCATCAAGTAATAGCTATTGCTAATGGAATAAAAACATATAAAATGCATAATGGTCATAGAGGAATAAATCATCCAGTTATCAATTTAAAGACTGGTAAAGGAGAGATTACATCGCAAAACCATGGTTTTGCTATTGATAGAAATGATACAGAAAAAAATTCTGAAATTGAAATTACGCATATGCATCTAAATGATAATACAATTGCTGGTATAAAAATCAACAATAAAAAATGCTTTTCAGTACAGTTTCACCCTGAAGCTAGTGCTGGACCACATGATTCCTCATATCTTTTTGATGAATTTATTGAAATGATAAAGGAATAATCATGGCAAATATTAAAAAAATTCTAGCCAGACAAATTTTTGATTCACGAGGAAATCCTACGGTAGAAGTTGATGTAATAACTGATGATAATAATTTAGGAAGAGCATCTGTTCCATCAGGTGCATCTACCGGAGAAAATGAAGCTGTTGAGTTAAGAGATGGTGGTGATTCATACATGGGTAAAGGAGTTTTAATGGCCGTGAATAATGTCAATACAGTTATTGCTGAACAACTTGTAGGAAAATCTGTTTTTGATCAACAAAAGATAGATAATGTAATGATTGAATTGGATGGTACTGACAATAAGTGTATTCTTGGTGCAAATGCAATTCTAGGTGTTTCATTAGCCGTTTCTCAAGCAGCTGCAAAATGCAAAGGGTTGCCGCTATATAAATATATTGGAGGTGATTCTGCTGTAACATTGCCTGTACCTATGATGAATATTATTAATGGCGGATCTCATTCTGATGCACCTATTGCGTTTCAAGAATTTATGATAGTTCCAGTAAGTGCTAAATCTTTCACTAATGCGATGAAAGTTGGCTCAGAAATTTTTCATAATCTTAAAAAAAATCTTTCATCGAGAGGCTTAACAACCTCGGTTGGTGATGAAGGAGGTTTTGCTCCAAAATTGACGGGAACGGAGGATGCTTTAAAAACGATAACTGATTCAATTATTTCAGCTGGATATAAGCCAGGAGATGATGTGATGATTGCTCTTGATTGTGCTTCATCAGAATTTTATATAGAAGGTAAATATGATTATAAAAAGTATGAGGGTGAAAGTGGCTCAGTATTTAATTCAAATGAACAAGCAGAATATTTATCCAAACTTGTTGACTCATATCCAATTATTTCAATTGAAGATGGAATGGATCAGAATGATTGGGAAGGATGGAAATATTTAACACAAATTGCAGGTGATAAAGTTCAATTAGTTGGAGATGACTTATTTGTAACTAATAGTAAGATTCTTCAAAAAGGCATTTCAGAAAATGCTGCAAACTCCATTTTAATAAAAGTAAATCAGATTGGAACTTTAACAGAGACAATAGATGCTGTAAATTTAGCTAAAAGCAATGGTTTTAGTACTGTTATTTCACACAGATCGGGTGAAACAGAGGATAATGTGATTGCTGATTTAGCTGTAGCATTAAATGCAGGTCAGATAAAAACAGGTTCTATGTCTAGATCAGATAGGATGTCTAAATACAATCAGCTTTTGCGCATTGAAGAGCAATTATCTGATAAAGCTTTTTACCCAAAAAAAGAAGCTTTTACATTCTAAGCTTTATTATCGCTTTTTTTTTAACTAAATTTATGTGCTAATGGGTAAAAAAGTAACTCTAAAATACAATGAGAAGGAATATAATTTTGATCTTCTAAAAGGATCAGAAGATGAAAATGCTATAGATGTATCTAAACTTAGATCTGATCTAAATTTAATTACGTTAGACCCAGGCTTTAAAAATACAGGCTCTTGTAAAAGTGCAATTACATTTTTAGATGGTGAGAAAGGTATATTGAGGTACAGGGGTTATTCCATTGAGGATTTAGCTAAAAATGCAGATTTTTTAGAAGTGGCTTTTTTGTTAATTTTTGGGGAGCTGCCAACAAAAAATCAACTCAATAAACTAATTGCTGATATCCAAGATAATGCAATAATTGATGAAGATTTGAAAAAAATATTAGTAAGTTTTCCAAGGTCTGCTCATCCAATGGGAATCCTTTCCTCTTTGACAAGTGCTTTAATTGCTTTCAACCCAGAAAAGAAAATCAGTTTAACAAAAAAAACAGGTGATGAACATGCTTATATGTACAACTTAATTGTAAAATTATTAGCTAAAATTCCGATTCTTGTTGCATGGGTTTACAGAAGAAGAAATGGATTATCCCTTGATTATGGAGACTATACCCAAGGTTATGTTGAAAACGTTACAAAAATGATGTTTCAAAGACCTAACCAAAAATATATTAAAAATGATGTCATAGTTAATGCTATGAATAAGTTATTAATATTGCATGCAGATCATGAGCAAAATTGTTCAACATCAACGGTAAGAATTGTAGGATCATCAGAGGCGAGTTTATTTGCATCTGTTTCTGCTGGAATTTCTGCTCTTTGGGGAAGACTACACGGAGGTGCTAATCAAGCAGTTTTAGAGATGCTTGAAGCAATTAAAAATGATGGTGGTGATACAAAAAAATTTATGGAGAAAGCCAAAGATAAAAATGATTCTTTTAGATTAATGGGATTTGGTCATAGGGTTTACAAAAATTTTGATCCGAGGGCTAAAATAATTAAAGTCACTGCTCATGAAGTGTTAAAAGATTTAGGAATTAAAGATCCTATATTAAATATTGCTAAGTCATTAGAAAAAGAAGCATTGAATGATCCTTATTTTACATCAAGAAAACTTTATCCGAATGTTGATTTTTACTCTGGTATTATTTATAAAGCACTCAATATTCCAACAGAAATGTTTACAGTAATGTTTGCTTTAGGCAGGGTGCCAGGATGGATAGCACATTGGAGAGAAATGAGGATGAATAATGATCCAATTGGTAGACCTAGGCAAGTTTATACTGGTAGTAAAAAAAGAGATTTCCTACCTTTAAAAAACAGATAGTCCTTATCTTTAAAAATGATTATTGAAAATCTTCTAAAGAAAAAAATAGGAGAATATTTATTAAAGAAATATTCCATTTCGGATAATAAGATTGAAATTATAAAAACTAGAAAAGAATTTAATGGTGATTATACTGTTGTTCTTTTTCCAATATTACCATTGTTAAAAATAAAGCCAAATGAAATTGGGGAAGAAATTGGAAAATATTTAATTAATAATGAAAACTATATTGAGGATTTCAATATTATTCAAGGTTTTCTTAACCTATCTATAGCTGACTTTTTTTTAGTTGATTTGCTCAAAGGGTTTGATGAAAATTTAGAATTTAACTATGATTTAGTAAATGAGTATTTTTTAATTGAGTTTTCTTCACCCAATACAAATAAACCTCTTCACCTTGGTCATGTAAGAAATATTTTGTTGGGAGACTCTATCTCTAGAATTTTTAATGAGGTGGGTAATTATGTACATAAAACTCAAATAATAAATGACAGAGGCATACACATATGTAAATCTATGGTTGCTTGGCTTCAATTTGGAAAAGATACTAGTCCAAAATCTTTAAACCTTAAGGGTGATGTATTTGTAGGTAACTTTTATGTGAAATATAATGAAGAATATGAGAAGCAGGTACATGAATTGATGTCAAATGGAATTTCTGAAGATGAAGCCAAAAATAATGCTCCAATATATAAGGATGCCAAAGAATTACTAATTAAATGGGAAAATGGTGATAAGGAAGTTATGAATCTTTGGAATAAGATGAATTCCTGGGTATATGAAGGTTTTACAGTTACTTATGAAAACCTTAATGTTTCTTTTGATTCTGAATATTTTGAAAGTAATACGTATTTAAAAGGTAAAGAAATAGTACTAAAAGGGCTAACTGATAAAATCTTCTATCAAAAAGATGATAATTCTGTATGGGTAAATTTAGAACCATATGGGCTAGATGAAAAGATTTTACTTAGATCTGATGGAACTTCAGTTTATATTACACAAGATATAGGAACAGCTTTTTTAAGATATAAAGATCATCCAAAAATGGATGGGATGATATATACAACCGGAAATGAGCAGGATTATCATTTTAAGGTTCTATTTAAAATTTTAAGTCTGCTAGGTTATCGATGGACAGATAAATTAAATCATTTGAGTTACGGTATGGTTGACTTACCTACTGGTAAGATGAAAAGTAGAAAGGGTTTGGTTGTAGATGCTGATGAATTAATTGAAAGTATGAACAAGAAAGCAAAAACTATTTCAGAATCCTTAGGAAAAATTAATGATTTGCCAGCTTTAGATCAAAATAAATTATATAAACAAGTTTCTCTTGCAGCATTAAAATATCATATTTTGAAAGTTGATCCAAAGAAAAGTATTTTATTTGACCCTAATGAATCTATAGATTTTAATGGAAATACCGGGCCATTTATTCAATATACTTATGCTAGAATTAAATCTTTATCTCGAAAGAATAAAAATAAAATGAATTTTACCAAAGTAAATTTATCTGAAAAAGAAAAAGATTTAATTATTCAAATAAATGATTTACCTAATGTTATCCTTAATGCCTATAAAAATTTAAATCCTGGCTTAATTGCTAATTATTGTTATGAATTAGTAAAACTTTATAACTCTTTTTACCAATCATCTACTATTTTGGGGAATGAAGAAATAAATAGTTTTAGAATTATGCTCTCCAACAAAGTAGGCAGTTGTATTAAAAAATCTATGTCTTTATTAGGTATTGAGGTTCCAGAGAGAATGTAAAAAAAAAGCCGCTCATAAAGCGGCTTTTTTATTGGTTAGTTGAGATATTGATTACTTAGATACTGCTAAGTTGTATATAACAAGACCGAAACCGATTTTGTTAATAGCATCACCAATGTTGTAAACAACATCCATATCTAGTGGAATAGCATCTACAAAGTCATACCATCCGTCAGTGCCAATCATATATCCAATTGGATAAATTGACCAACCAACAAGTATAAACCAGCATAGAGCATTATATGCTTCTAATACAGAACCTCCAGCTTTTTCTGCAAGAGCTTTAGGCGAACCTAACCACAGCATACCTACCATAACGAAGTAAGCAATTCCTGAGATAGTTCCGTAAAGCACTGGAGAATCTCCAGTTTCACCTATATAACCTGCAACAAGCATAACGGTTGAAAGACCTATTAATTGCCACATTAACTTTTTAGTAGCTCCAGCTTTAGCTAGAATAAGATAAAACTCAACACACATTAGTGGTACAGTTAGTATCCAGTCTACATATCTGAAGAATGTTACATCAGCACCTGATACATTCGCATCTCTCATGTAGTAATAATGAACAGCTGCGATAAAAGTAATTAGTCCTGAAACTAACATTGATGTTCTCCATTTTCCACCACCAGCATCTAACGATAAAAAGAAAAATACTGATGCAGCCATCATGGCCATAGTACCAATGAAAAACGTAAAACTTACTAGGTCGTTAGGAACGTCACCTAATAAGAAAATATTCATAAAATTTTCCATAATAATTAATTAATTGGTTTTTATGGGGCCCAAAATAGTAAAAAATAACTAGATAACTACTTTTATGACAAAAAAAAACGATAAATGTTAAAAAAATCACATGATCTTACAGAGATAACTTAATAATTATCAACTAATTACAATTTTTGTTAGTTTTTTAGTAATTGAAGTATTTATCAAATAATTCTACAGGTTTTTAAATATGATTTATAAATTTGCAGATAAGATTTAACTAATTGAACAAAGAATTTACTAATAATTTAACCTTCAGAATCACAGTTTTTTTTAGTCTGTTCACCTTATTTTGGAGTAACAATTTAAGTGGAGATTATTTCTATTTTGCTTGTTATGCTTTGATTTTAACATTTGGGATTATACATGGGGCTAATGATATATTGATTTTACTAAAAGGGAAAAAGACCAATAATTATACAATTCTAAATGAAACCATTAAATATTTTTCAATAGTAGTAGTCATATGTCTTATTTTTTTCAATTTACCTATCATTTCAATGTTGTTTTTTGTTTTGTTTAGTGCATACCATTTCGGTGAGCAACAATGGACAATTTTTGAAAATAATAATTCAAAAAGTTTGACATTATTTTATTTTTCTTTTGGTTCTCTAATTTTTTTAATATTATTTACGCTAAATTCCATTGAAGTTTCCGATGTAATTTATGATATCACATCTTATTACATTCCTCAACTAGTATACAAAATATCATTAATTTCTCTAATTTTTATTAATTCCATTTTTCTTTTAATCAATTACAAAATATTAAGACCACAATTATTCCATCAGTTTATATTGTTTTTGGTAATGCTGATTGTTTTCAGTGTTTTAGATTTACTGCCAGCTTTTGCAGTTTATTTTGTCTTTTTCCATAGTATACCTTCCATTATAGAGCAGGCTGAATATCTTTTTGAGGATAGTTCAGCTAAAAGTTTTAAAAAATTTATTATTAAAGGTTTAGCCTATTGGCTAATAGCTATTATATTCTTAGGAATTTTGTATATAATAATTAAAGATAAAATTGATTTTAGTTTGGGTATATTTTTCTCATTTTTAGCTGCTATTACATTTCCTCACGTTTTAGTAATTTACAAAATGAAACAAATTACAAGAAAAAATTAAATTTGCTGTATTATGTTTAATAACCTAACTGAAAAATTAAATTCTGCCTTTCATGTCTTAAAAGGACATGGTAAAATAACTGAAATTAATGTAGCTGAGACATTAAAAGAAGTTCGTAGAGCATTGCTAGATGCTGATGTTAGTTATAAAATTGCTAAAGAGTTTACTCGAAGAGTTAAAGAAAAATCAATCGGGAAGAATGTTTTGACTGATCTTAGACCAGGACAGTTAATGGTCAAAATTGTAAAAGATGAGTTAACTGAGCTAATGGGGGGTGAGCATGAAGGTATTAATTTGTCAGATAATCCTTCAATAATTTTATTATCAGGTCTTCAAGGTTCTGGTAAAACAACATTTGGTGGTAAACTTGCCAATTATCTTAAAAAGAAAAAAGGTAAAAATCCATTATTAGTTGCTTGTGATGTTTATAGACCTGCAGCAATTGATCAATTGAAACTATTAGGAAATCAGATTAATGTTGATGTTTATACCGAAGATGAAAATAAGGATCCAGTTATAATTGCTAAGAACTCTTTAAAATTTGCAAAAGAACACAATAAGAATTTGATAATTATTGATACCGCTGGTAGATTAGCAATTGATGATGTTTTGATGAATGAAATTGGAAATATTAAGAATGCTACAAAACCTAGTGAAATATTATTTGTAGTAGATTCAATGACTGGGCAAGATGCAGTCAATACTGCAAAAGCATTCAATGATGTTTTAAACTTTGATGGTGTAGTGTTGACAAAGCTTGATGGTGATACAAGGGGAGGAGCTGCTTTAACAATTAAATCAGTTGTAAATAAGCCAATAAAATTTATTGGAAATGGAGAAAAGTTAGATGCTTTAGATATTTTTTATCCTGAGAGAATGGCTGATAGGATATTAGGCATGGGTGATGTTGTTTCATTAGTAGAAAGGGCTCAAGATGTTTATGATGAGAAAAAAGCAAGAGAGCTTAGTAAAAAAATTGCAAAAAATAAATTTGGTTTTGATGATTTTTTAAATCAAATTAATCAAATAAAAAAGATGGGTAACTTAAAAGATACAGTAAGTATGATACCTGGAATGAGTAAGATTAAAGATGTAGATATCGATAATGATTCGTTCAAACATATTGAAGCATTAATTCAGTCGATGACACCAAAAGAGAGGTCAAACCCTAAAATAATAGATCACAATAGAAAAAAAAGAATAGCTAAAGGAGCAGGTAGAGATGTACAAGAAATAAATGCTTTATTAAAACAATTTGAACAAATGTCAAAGATGATGAAGATGGTACAATCTGGAGGAGCATCAAAACTAATGGGAATGATGCAAAATTTTAAGCAATAAGATGATTATACTTGACGGAAAAAAAACTAGCGCTGATATTAAAGATGAAATTGCCAGTGAGGTAAAATCAATTACACTTGGTGGTGATCGACCTCCACATTTAGCTGCTTTAATTGTTGGAAATGATGGAGCTAGCCTTACTTATGTTGGAAGTAAAGTTAAAGCTTGTGAAAAAGTAGGTTTTGATTCAACATTGCTCAGTTTACCGGATTCTATTTCTGAGCAAGAATTACTGACTAAAGTAAATGAACTTAATAACGATGATAAAATTGACGGGTATATTGTTCAATTACCTTTGCCAAAGCATATAGATACTCAAAAAGTTTTGATGGCCGTAGATCCAAAAAAAGATGTAGATGGGTTTCATCCAACAAACTTTGGAAAAATGGCACTTAAACTACCAACTTTCATTTCTGCAACTCCCAATGGGATCATGGAATTATTAAAAAGGTATAAGGTATCTACTGAGGGAAAACATACTGTAGTCATAGGAAGATCAGATATTGTTGGTAAACCAATTAGCATATTAATGGGTTTAAAGACCAAGCCTGGAAACTCTACTGTTACATTAGCTCATAGTAGAACCAAGAATATTGAGGATTTAATAAAGCAAGCAGATATAGTAATTTCTGCTTTAGGGGTGCCTAATTTTATTAAGGATCACATGATAAAAGATGGGGCAATTATTATTGATGTAGGAATAACAAGAGTTCCTGATGATTCAGTCAAGGGTTATAAAATTGTTGGTGATGTTGATTTTGAAAATGTTTCAAAAAAATCTTCGTATATAACCCCAGTACCAGGTGGAGTTGGACCTATGACAATAGCCATGCTCCTAACAAACACACTTCAGGCTTATAAAAATTAATATATTATTTTTCAAATATTTGATTAAAATCCTTAAAGGATTTAAATTCTAGTGCATTATCACAGGGATCTTTAAAAAACATTGTTGCTTGTTCTCCAGGTAAACCCTTAAATCGAATATAGGGGTCAATAATGAAAGTAATCCCTTTTTTAATTAATTGATTTGAAAATTTATTGAATTGATTCCACTCTAATATAACTCCAAAATGAGGTATTGGAACATCCTTGCCATCAACAGGGTTTGTTTTAATTTTTTCTATGGATTTTTCTTTGTAATGAATAACTAACTGATGACCAAATAAATTAAAGTCAACCCAATGATCACTACTTCTTCCCTCTTCACAACCTAAAATATTTTTGTAAAAATCTCTTGATTTTTCTAAATCATAAACTGGTATTGCTAAATGGAATGGTAGTGTATTAGTTTCTTTCATATATTAAAATTAATCATTTAATATAACTTACTACAATCTGTAATATATTTGTAAAAGTGAATATAGATTCAAACAATTTACCAATAATGGAAACCTTTTACTCAATTCAGGGAGAGGGTTTTCATTCTGGAAAACCTGCTTATTTTATTAGAATAGGAGGTTGTGATGTTGGTTGTCATTGGTGTGATGTTAAAGAAAGTTGGGATCATGGGAAACATCAAATCGTTAGTGTAGATGATATTGTTTCAAAAATTACTGGAACTAATTTGGTTATTATTACTGGTGGTGAACCGCTTATGTGGGACATGACAACATTGACAAAAAGAATCAAAAAAAATAAAATGGTTGTTCATCTTGAAACATCAGGTGCCTATAATTTTTCCGGTAATTGGGATTGGGTTTGTCTATCACCTAAAAAACAAAAACTTCCTAAAAAAGAAATCTATAAAATTGCAGATGAACTCAAAATAATTATTTACAATAAACATGACTTGGAATTTGCATTGGATGAGTGCAAAAAAGTAACAAAAAAATGTAAATTATTTCTTCAGCCTGAATGGGATAGATTTGAAAAAAATAAGTCATTCATATTTGATTTTATTAAAGAAAATCCAAATTGGAATCTTTCACTACAACTGCACAAATTCATGGGTATTGATTAATTATATATTAAATATTTTTCTCTAGTAAGTTTAAAATTATCTAATCCATTTTTCCATGTTTTTCTAATTTCTTCCTCTGATAATCCTTTTTTTATTTGTTCTTCTAAAAGCTTATTTCCTGCTAACCGGTGAAATCCAGATTTGAAAAAATTATCTTTATTTTTTTCATTTTTGTAGGCAAGTATTAACCATTTCAAATCAATTTTTGATAGGTACTCTTCATTTTCAAGATTAAGCCCATAACAAGTTAAATTTTCATGTTTTGGATATTTAGCACCTGGCATTGATTTGGGAGTAAAATTAAACTTAAAATTTTCCCAGTGTGGTGTTCCAATCACTTGAAACTGTTTATCTGTTCCTCTACCTACACTAACAGGTGTTTGCTCAAAAAAACAAAGAGAAGGATATAAATTAATTGATTGTTGATTTGGTAAATTTGGAGATGGCTTGAATGTTAATTTATATTTCTTATTTCTATCATAGTTAGTAATTTCTATTACTTTCAATTTACAATTTAGATTATTTCTTAACCATTTTTCTCCATTTATCATTTTTGCATATTCACCTATTGTCATGCCATAAACAATAGGTACTGGATGTAGGCCAATGAAACTCATAGATTCTTTAACCATAACCGGACCATCAATATAATGACCGTTGGGGTTAGGTCTATCTAATACAATTAATTCAATATTATTTTCTGCACAACTTTCCATAACATAATGCATGGTAGAAAGATATGTGTAGAACCTTGCTCCGACATCTTGAATGTCAAAAATTATAACATCAATTTCATCTAAATCTTCAAAGCTCGGTTTTCTTTTTTTTCCATATAATGAAACAATCGGAATGCCAGTTTTTGGATCAATAGAATTAATAATTTTTTCCCCTGCATCTAAATTTCCACGGAAACCATGTTCAGGAGCAAAAACCTTTTTAACCTGGACATTTAATTTTAAAAGTGAATCCACCAAATGAATACTTTTACTTTCTTTTATAAATTGTGATGTATGATTGGATACAATAGCAATATTTTTATCTATAATTAGCGGTAAATATTCTTCTGTTTTATCAATGCCAATTATTGTATTATTTTGTGCAACTATATTTAATGAGACAATTAAAAAAAAATTAATTTTGATAAATACAATAATAGATTTTGAAATTTGAAAATTTTTTAGCATCAAGAATTCTTAGTTACAAGAGATATAAAAATACTATATCATCTCCGATAATAAAAATTTCAATCCTATCAATTATAATAGCAATAATAGTTATTAATTTATCTGTATCTATTGGGTTTGGGATTCAAAATGAAATTAGAGATAAGTTTATTACTATCTCTGGTGATTATTATATTTCAAATTTTAAAAATGAAAGTTTTTCAACCTATCATCCAATTGATTTAAATAATATAGATAATCAATTTTTTGATAGTAAAAAATTTAATAAGATAAATAAAGTCGCATATAATCCTGGTATAATTCCAGTTAACAATACTTTTTTAGACATAGTTTTTAAAGGCATAGATAATAATGGTTCTAGTTTTATTAATCAATTTGTAAAAAATAAAAACTTAATAAATATTAAAGTTAGTGAAGTATTAGTTTCTGACATATTAGCAAAAAAGTTAAATATTAAAAAGGGTGATTATATAAAGTTTCTGTTTTTTAAAGATCAAAATAGTAAAATTCCACTAGTACGAAACTTAAAGGTTCTTGAATTATATAACTCATCAATATCTGAATTTGATTCAAAATTAGTTTTTGGAAATATTAAACAATCTCAACTGATAAATAAATGGAATGATAATTTTACTGGGGGATTAGAGGTATACATCGAAAAAAATGATTCAATAAAACAAGATTTAGATTTTTTATTTTCATCAATTCCACCAGACTATGATGTTCAAAAAATTTCTGAAAGATTTCCCGAAATCTTCAATTGGATTAAATTATTTGACATAAATATTTATTTGATTGTTATTTTAATGATTGCTGTTGGTGGAATTAATATGATAACAGCTCTTTTAGTGACTGTTCTAGATAAAACAAAGTTAATTGCAAGATTAAAAATTTTAGGAGCGAATAATTCATCAATTAGAACAATTTTTATGATTAACGGTTTCTATATGATAATTAAAGGAATAATTTGGGGAAATATTATTTCTTTATCATTAATGATTATTCAAAAAAGATTTTCTTTAGTCAGGCTTGATCCAATGACATATTACTCTGATCATGTCCCAGTTGAAATCGACCCTTTAAAAATACTTTTAATAAATCTAGTTGTCATTGTAATATCTATGTTAATGCTTTTGATTCCCTCTGAAACTATATCTAAAATTAAACCAAATTCAAGTTTTAAATTAACTTAATGATTTAAATTTGTAAATGACAAGTGAATTACTGTAATAACATATTAGAAACCATTGGAAATACACCACTAATAAAATTAAATACGGTTACCAGTGACGTTCAAAGCCTTGTTTTAGCAAAAGTTGAGTACTTCAATCCAGGAAACTCTGTTAAAGATAGAATGGCTGTTAAGATGGTCGAGGATGCTGAGAAAGATGGCAGGTTGAAATCTGGCGGAACAATTGTGGAGGGAACCTCTGGGAATACAGGAATGGGTTTAGCATTAGCTGCTATTGTAAAGGGTTACAAACTGATATGCGTAACAACGGATAAACAGTCAAAAGAGAAAGTCGATATTCTGAAAGCTGTTGGAGCTAAAGTCGTAATATGTCCAACTAATGTTGAGCCTGATGATCCAAAATCTTATTACTCAACAGCCAAAAGGATTAGTGAAGAAACTGAGAACTCGTGGTATGTAAATCAATATGATAATCTTTCTAATAGAGAAGCACATTATTTAACCACAGGTCCTGAAATTTGGAGGCAAACAGATGGTAAAATTACCCATTTTGTTGTAGGTGTTGGTACAGGTGGAACTATCTCCGGAGTTGCTAAATATTTAAAAGAGAAAAACAGTAAGATTAAAGTTTGGGGTATTGACACATATGGTTCAGCATTTAAAAAATATCATGAAACTGGAATATTTGATAAGAATGAGATATATCCTTATGTAACTGAGGGAATTGGTGAGGATATTATTCCAAAAAATGTTGATTTTAATTTAATTGATCACTTTGAAAAAGTTAATGATGAGGACGCAGCTAGATATACTAGAAAACTGGCAAAAGAGGAAGGTATTTTTGCAGGAAATTCATGTGGCGCAGCAATTAAAGGTGTAATTCAATTAAAAAAATATTTTAAAAAAGACGACCTTGTTGTTGTCTTATTACATGACTCTGGAAGTAGGTATGTAGGTAAAATTTATAATGATGATTGGATGAAAGCAAATGGATTTAGACTGGATTAATTACCTGATAGTATCAGAGGGAAATTCATAAATAATTTTGTCTTTTTCATTCTGATAATAATCTAAGCAGCTAAAAAAAAATACAATAAATCTTAGCCACATTTAATTCAAAAAGGATATTTGTTTTCTTTCTCCAAGACTGCAGCAACTTGTCTCTTTAATTCAATAGTATTCGGATAATTAAAATATTTAGTAAATCTCTTTAAGCCAGCCAATAAAAACTTTTGTTCACTTCCCTCTGACAATGATACAATCAACTCTTTTGCTTTTTTAATTGTTAATTCACATGACTCATAAAGATAAAGTTTACTCATTGCTATTTGACTTATATATTTTTCAGATCCAAATCTTTTTGAATTTTTTTCAGTTCTTAAAATTGCAGATTCAGACATATATATTTCAATTATTATTTCTGAGATTCTTAATAAAACTTCTTGTTCTTTTTCTAAATCCATTCCAAATTTTTTCATTCCAGCACCAGCAAGCATTAAGAAAACTTTTTTTAGATTCTTGATTACATACTTTTCCTCAGCAAAAAGTTCATCAAATTCAGGAATCTCAAAACTAGGAATTTCAGTTAATTCACTCGCAACTTCTTCAGCTTTTTCAATTAAATTTAAATGACCTTTCAATGCTTTTTTAATAATCATACCAATTATAACAAGTTTATTTATTTCATTTGTTCCCTCATATATTCTGGCAATTCTTGCATCTCTCCAAGCAGATTCCATCGGAGTTTCTGTTGAATATCCCATACCACCAAAAACTTGAATTCCTAAATCTGTGCAATTCTGAAGGTGATCAGAGACAGCTACTTTTAGGACTGAACATTCCACAACATATTCTTCCACACCCTTTAATTCAGATTCTTGATGTGTTTTTCCATTTGATTTAAGAATTGAAATTCTATCTTCAATATTTTTAGCAGCTCTATATGTTGCGGATTCATCAACGTAAGTTTCTGTTGCCATTTTAACTAACATTTCTTTTACCGCACCAAATTCAATTATTTTAGAATTAAATTGTTCTCTCTGATTTGCATATTGTATCGCAGCCTTTGTTACTCTTCTTTCCCCATCAAGGGCAGCAGCAGCAAGTTTTATTCTTCCAATATTTAAAGCATTCATAGCAATTTTAAATCCATTCCCTCTTTCAGAAATCATATTTTCCACGGGCACTTTTGTTTCATTGAAAAAAACTTGTCTGGTAGAAGATGAGTGTATTCCAAGCTTTGACTCTTCATTCCCAAGTTTTATACCATTTTCTGGATTGTTAGGCACAATAAATGCAGTTATATTTTTATCATTTTCAATCCTTGCAAAAACGGTGAAAATATCAGCATATCCCGCATTTGAAATCCACATCTTTTGGCCAGTTATCAAATAATGTTTTTTATCTGCTGTCAGTACAGCTTTGGTTTTCCCATTATTTGCATCAGATCCAGCAGTTGGTTCAGTTAAACAATATGCTCCTATATGTTCTCCTGTAGCCAATTTTGGAACATATTTTTTCTTTTGTTCCTCATTTCCATAAAGAAGAATAGGAAAAGTTCCAATTCCAGTATGGGCTCCATAAGCTGTAGAAGTAGATCCTGAACTTCCTGAAATGTAATCACAAACTAGCATTGATGAGGTAAATGGCATCCCAAGACCTCCATACTCCTCAGGAACTCCAACACCTAAGAATCCAAGATCACCAGCTTTTTTAATCACCTCAAATGTTAGATCATAGTTGTGTTTCTCAAATTCACTTTTTCTACCCCAAATTTCTTTTTCAGCAAAATCATGAACAGCATCTTTCATCATTTTTTGTTCTTCTGTAAAATCTTCAGGTGTAAACACATCATTACAATCTGTTTCTTTGATAATAAATTCACCACCTCTTGTCAAATTTTTTTCTAATATTTCCATAATTATAATTTTTCAAATATTCCAGCAGCACCCTGGCCTGTACCAACGCACATAGTGACCATACCATACTTTAATTTTCTTAACTTCATCTCATCAAATAATTGAACTGATAGTTTAGCACCTGAACAACCTAATGGATGGCCAAGGGCAATAGCACCTCCATTCACATTAACGATATCTTTCTCCAATTTTAATTCGTTTATAACAGCAATTGATTGCGATGCGAAAGCTTCATTAAGTTCAAATAGTTCAATTTCTTTTAATTTCATTCCAACTTGATCTAAAACTTTTGGAATTGCTCTAACAGGTCCCATACCCATAATTTTAGGAGGAAGACCAGCAACGCTGTAACCAATTAATTTGGCAATAGGCTCTACATTTAGTTTTTTTAACATTTTTTCACTGACTATCATTACAAATGCAGCTCCATCACTCATTTGGGATGAATTTCCAGCTGTTACAGATCCAGTCGCTGAAAAAACAGGTCTCAATTTTGATAAAACCTCGATACTGGTATCTTTTCTAGGCCCTTGATCCTCATTGAAAGTCGTTTCTCTTTCCTTCTTTTTTTGATTTTCATCAAGGTAGATTTCTTTCACTTTGATAGGAGCAATTTGTCCACTAAACTTTTTTTCCTCTAACGCTTTAATAGCTTTTTGATGTGATTCATAAGCAAAAAGATCTTGACTTTCTCTCGAAACTTTGTATTCATTTGCAACTTGTTCAGCAGTTAAACCCATTCCCCAATAATAATCCTCTTTACCGCTGGACACTGTATTATAATTTGGTACAGGTTTAAATCCAGTCATTGGAATATAGCTCATACTTTCAACCCCACCAGCAATGATGCAATCTGACATTCCAGATTTGATTTTTGCAGTTGCTATTGCTATAGTTTCCAGCCCTGAAGCACAAAACCTATTAATTGTAACACCTGGAACATCATCTACTTTAAGTCCCATTAGAGAAATTAATCTTGCTACATTGAAACCTTGCTCTGCTTCAGGCATGGCATTACCTACAATTAAATCATCAATTAATTTTTTATCAAAGTCAGGGATTTGAGAAATCATGTATTCAATGGTTTCTGCAGCTAATTCATCAGGTCTTTTAAACTTAAAAAAACCTCTTGGCGCTTTACCAACTGCAGTTCTATATGCTTTTATTATATATGCTTCTCTCATATTAGTTCCTTAAAGGTTTTCCATTCTTTAACATGTACTGAATTCTTTCCAGCGTTTTTCTTTCACCACATAATGATAAAAATGCTTCTCTTTCTAGATCTAACAAATATTGCTCAGAGACTCTTGTTGCTTGAGATAATTCACCTCCACATAATACATTAGCAATTTTATTTGCAATTTTTTTATCATGTTCTGATATATAACCACCAGCCAACATCGAATCAGCTCCAACATACATCATTCCTAGTGCTTGTTTACCTAAAACTTTTATATCAGTCCTTTTTATTGGTTTGGTATAGCCCATTTCATACATATTTATAGCTGCTTGTTTTGCTATAGAAATTTGATTTTTTTTATTCATTACTACGTGATCTCTTCCTCTAACTAAATAATCTAAATCAAAACCTTCAAAACCTGATGTAGCGGTTTTAGCCATACCTATATTTATGAAATATTCCTGTAATAAATTCACTTCTACATCATTGGGTCTAAATTTATCAGATGCCCTAAGTGCCATTTCTTTAAGTCCACCTCCACCAGGAACAAGACCTACTCCGACCTCAACAAGCCCAATGTAAGTTTCACTGTATGCAATTAATTTATCACAGTGTAAACATACCTCACAACCACCACCTAAAGTATAACCATGTGGAGCACCAATTACAGGGATAGATGAGTATCTTAATTTCATCATGGTATTTTGAAACATTTTCATGAAAAAATTAATTTCATCATATTCCTGCTCAATTGCAGCAAGAAAAATAACACTGATGTCAGCACCAGCAGAAAAATGATCAGATTCATTTCCTAAAACTAGTCCCTTAAAATCCTTTTCTGCAATGTCAATAGATTTATCCAATGCTTTAATAATATTCTGGTTAATTGAATTCATTTTTGACCCAAATTCAAGATTCAAAATACCGTCTCCAATATCAATTAGTTTTGCTTCATTATTAGACCATATCACTTTATTTTCAGGGGTATTTTTTAGTATAACAAAACCATCTTGGCCAGCTATTTTATTAAATGAATTTGAATTTATGTTATAGTATTCTCTAAATCCATTATTTATTCTATAGAAATTATTAGTATTTTTTTTAATCATCTCATTAATCCACTTAGCAGGTTTTAAATCAAAAATTTTCATTAATTCAACACCCTCTTTAACACCTATATAATTCCATATTTCAAATGGACCATCTTTCCATCCAAACCCTGTTTTTAATGCTGCATCAATACTTGTAATATCATTAGAAATTTCAGGAATTCTATTTTGTATGTAACCAAACATTCTAGCAAAATTTTCTTTATAAAACTTAGATGCTTTGTCATTTCCGCTAATTAGTGTTTTAAACTTTTCATCTCTTTTCTTGCATTTTCTAGCATTTTTTAAAGTTTCATAACTCACTTTTTTTTGCTCATTATATTTAAATGTATTAAGGTCAAGAGCTAAAATTTTTGATTTACCATTATCATCTTTAATTTTTTTATAAAAACCTTTTCCAGTTTTACTTCCCAACATATTACTATCGAGCATTTTTTGAAGAAAATCAGGTAATTTAAATACTTCTCTAGCTTCATCATCTTTACATTTTTCATAAACTCCATTTGCAACATGACACATTGTATCCAAACCAGCAATATCAGCAGTTCGAAAAGTTGCTGATTTTGGTCTTCCGATTGCAGGGCCTGTTAGTTTATCAACTTCTTCAACTAAATATTCACCACTTTTGATTTGATGAAAAAGACTCATAATTCCAAAAATTCCAATTCTGTTTCCTATGAACGCTGGTGTATCTTTTGCTAAAACAGATGTTTTTCCTAAAAATTTTTCACCATAGTCCAATAGGAAATCAAGTATTTCTTTTTTACAATCAGGTCCTGGAACAACTTCAAATAAATTCAAATATCTTGGTGGATTAAAGAAATGTGTAATTGCAAAACATTCTTTGAAATCATCTGACCTGCCTTCATTCATTAATTTAATAGGAATTCCAGATGTATTTGATGTTATGATTGTGCCAGTTCTTCTATGTTTTTCGACCAAATCAAATACTGATTTTTTGATATCAAGTTTTTCTACAACAACTTCAATTATCCAGTCGGCCTCACTAATCTTGTCAATGTCATCCTCAAAATTTCCAAGTTTAATTCTATCAAGAAATTTTTTATTGTAGATAGGGGATGGTCGAGATTTGATACACTTTTGAAACATATCATTTACAATTCTGTTTTTTACCTTCTTGCTTTCCAAACTTAAATTTTGTTTTACCTCATTTTCATTTAGCTCTTTTGGACATATATCAAGAAGAAGAACTTCAACCCCTATATTGGCAAAATGACATGCTATTCCAGAACCCATAATTCCAGAACCTAATACAGCAACTTTTGATATATTTTTATTCATTTAGAAAATCTCTTTGTTCTTAATTAGCTTATTTATTTCCTCCATTACATTAAAAAAATTAGCAATATTTTTTTTCCCAATTTTTTTTATGATTGCATTGTTAAATTTCATTACAACTGCTTTTGAAGTATCTCTCATTTCAATTCCAAAAGTTGTTAATTGGATCAAAACACCTCTTCCATCATCAGGATTAGGGACCCTTTCTATAAGCTTATAATCTTCCATAGTTTTTAATGTTCTAGATAAACTAGTTGATTCCATACCCATTTTAGGTCCTAGCGATGTTGATGGAGTACCTTTTTTTGGATTCAAACTAAGAAGAGCAAAACCAATTGCCATTGAACCACCAATTTTGGATGCTTCTTCATTATACATCTTTGATACTGTCTGCCATGTATATCTTAA
The DNA here is from genome assembly GCA_902546095.1 of uncultured Bacteroidota bacterium. Taxonomy (GTDB): domain Bacteria; phylum Bacteroidota; class Bacteroidia; order Flavobacteriales; family Flavobacteriaceae; genus Eutrophosalina. The sequence continues at coordinate 887 of CACCIQ010000020.1, read as the reverse complement.
CTCATGATCAATAGTATTTCTTGACATGTATTAAATATATAAAAAAATACTATGCACGCATAGTAAAAATGATTTTATTTTAGCCAATTATAGGCATTGATAAATGCATATATCCACGGAGATATATCGTGAGATTCTTTAGATTGCGGGTAATATCCCCAGTTCCATGGAAATGTAGATCTTTCAAGATGAGGCATCATAGCTATGTGTCTTCCATCTATATCCGATATTATAGCAGTATCATAATCGGAACCATTTGGATTTATTGGGAATGTGCTTTTTGAGTATTTGCCAATGATATTATAATTTTTTTCATCTAGAGGAAGATTAAATCTTCCTTCGCCGTGTGCAGACCAAATTCCAAGTTCTGAATCTGAAAAGTTTTTAAACATGACTGAGTTATTTTCTTTAATTTTCACACTTGTAAACACACATTCAAACTTATTGGATTCATTAAATTCCATTTTTGGTTTTAGCTTATCATGAGGGTGTAATAATCCTAATTCTATAAATAGCTGACATCCATTACATACACCCAAAGAGAGTGTGTCTTTTCTTTCATAAAAATTTTCTAAACTTCTCTTTGCTTTTTCATTGTATAAAAATGATCCTGCCCATCCTTTTGCTGATCCCAGAACATCAGAATTTGAAAAACCACCAACAGCAACTAAAAAATTTATATCATTTAAATTTTCTCTTCCAGAAATAAGGTCTGTCATGTGAACATCCACAACCTCAAAACCCGATAAATGCATTGCGTATGCCATTTCTCTTTCTGAATTACTTCCTTTATCTCTGATGATAGCAGCTTTAATTTTTTTTGTTGTTTTAAAAGTAAAATTTGGTTTGAACCATTCAGGAAACTGAAAGCTCAATTTTGAGGAAAT
>CACCIQ010000019.1 GCA_902546095.1 uncultured Bacteroidota bacterium | reverse complement strand
AAGACTTGATGTAACTGTTAAGTCCGATATTAAGAATGTTGTTGACTATACGGTTGAAAAATATGGGAGAATAGATATCCTTATAAATAATGCTGGTTATGGAGCTTTTGGTTTTTTAGAGGAAGCATCTAATGAAGAAATAAGAAACCAATTTAATGTAAATTACTTTGGATTGATTGATTGTATTAAGGGAGTTCTTCCTCAAATGAGAAAGCAAAAAGATGGTGTGATAGTTAATATTTCATCTATAGCAGGAAGGTTTGGATTACCATTCACATCTTTATACAATTCTTCAAAGTTTGCTGTAGAAGGTTTAACTGAATGTCTTCATTATGAATTAAGCTTGTTTGGTATTGATATAAAAACTGTTGCTCCAGGATCTTTTAGAACAGGATTTCATGATTCAATAAACTTTACAGAAGATGAAAAAAAAGAGGATTTAGATGTTGTAAGAGAAAATTTAAAAAAAGCCCTCGAAGATGGAATTAAAAATAAACCTCCTTTTCCTTTTGGATTTGGTAATAATGATGATGTAGCAAATTTTGTTTTTAAAAAATCCATCACAAAAAGTAAAGTTTCTAATTTTATTGGAAGAGATACAAAAATTATAAACTTTTTCATTAAAATTTTTGGTAGAGAATTACTTTTTAAAATCATCAAGAAACTTTGGTTCTCTAGAATCCTGCCAAAAAAAGAATTATGAGCAGACACAATATCCAAAGTTTATTGTTTATTTGCTTTCTTTTAACTTTAAATATTTCATGTAATATGAAAATAAATCCCCCAAAAGCAGAAAAAAATCCAAAAAAACTAACAAAACATTCTGATACGAGGATTGACAATTATTATTGGCTAAATCAAAGGGAGGATGAAAAAGTAATTGAATACTTAAATCAAGAAAATAGCTACACTAAAGCCAGGTTAAAACCAACTGATGAACTGCAAAAACAGCTTTTTAATGAAATGAAATCCAGAATCAAGGAAGATGACAGCTCAGTTCCATATTTTTACAATGATTATTGGTACATAAAAAAGTTTCAAAAAGGAAAAGATTATCCAATTTATACAAGGAAATATAAAAGCTTAGAAAATGAAGAGGAAATTCTACTTGATGTTAATAAATTAGCTAAAAATCATTCATTCTATAATCTTGGTGGAATAAGTATTAGTCCTGATAATAAAAAGTTAGCTTATTCTGCAGATACTTTGTCGAGAAGATTATACACTATTTATTTTTTGGATTTAGAGTCCCAAAAATTATATAATGAAAAAATTGAAAATACAACTGGTAGTTTAGTTTGGGCTAATGACAATCAAACAGTTTTTTATTCTAAAAAGGAAGATGTAACTCTGAGAGTTAATAAAATTTATAAGCATAAATTAAATACTGATTCAAAAGAAGATGAACTTATTTATGAGGAAAAAGATGAATCATTTAGCATAGGTGTATCAAAATCAAAATCTGAAAAATTTTTATTCATTAGCTCAAGAAGTACTCTGACGAGTGAAGTGAGATTTTTAGACGCAAATAAGCCTGATGATGAATTTAAAATTTTTAATAAAAGAGTCGAAGGTCACGAATATTCCATTAGTCATTTCAAAGACAATTTTTATATAATAACTAATAAGGACAACTCTAAAAATTTTAAATTAATGAGAACCTCATTAAAAAATACAAACCAAAAAAATTGGAAAGATGTAATTGAACATAGAAAAAAAATCCTTCTTGAGGGTATTGAAATATTTAATGACTTTTTAGTAGTAATTGAGAGAGATTCAGGACTTGTTAAAATGAATGTAAGAAAGTGGGATAATAGTCAGAATTATTATTTACCGATTGAAGGTGAGACTTACAGTTTATCAATAGGAACAAATATTGACTTTAAATCCAAGAAATTGAGATATAACTTTTCATCTCTTAATACACCTTCCTCAGTTATTGATTTTGATATGGAAACTAAATCGTTCGATGTGAAAAAGAAGCAAGAAGTTGTAGATGATAATTTTAATGAGGCAAACTATATCACTGAAAGATTATGGGCAAAATCCCACGATGGGACTAAGATTGCCATTTCATTAATCAGACACAATGAAACAAAATTAAATGACCAAACTCCATTATTATTATATGGGTATGGATCATATGGCATAACTTTAGACCCTTATTTTTCCACCGTCAGACTTAGTTTACTTGATAGAGGCTTTGTCTATGCAATTGCACATATAAGAGGAAGTGAATATTTAGGACGGGATTGGTATGAGGAAGGTAAACTTTTGAATAAAAAAAATACATTTTTAGATTTTATTTATTGTGCCAAGTACCTTATTGATAAAGGATATACATCTAAAGAACATATTTATGCAATGGGTGGTTCTGCAGGTGGACTTTTAATGGGTGCAGTTTTAAATTTTGAACCATTATTATTTAATGGAATAATTGCATCAGTTCCATTTGTTGATGTGATGACGACAATGCTTGATGACTCAATCCCATTAACCACTCTTGAGTATGATGAGTGGGGTAATCCAAATGAAAAGGAATATTATGATTATATGCTTTCATACTCACCTTATGATAATGTGAAAGAAACCGCTCATACTAATATTCTAGTTACAACTGGCCTGCATGATTCACAAGTTCAGTATTGGGAACCTGCTAAATGGGTTGCTAAACTGAGAGATTATAACAAATCCGAAAGCACAATCCTATTAAATACAAACATGGAAACTGGACACAGCGGGGCCTCTGGCAGATTTGAAGCTTTAAAAGAGATTGCAATGGAGTATGCTTTCTTAATTGGTTTAGAAAAAAATTTATTTTAGTTCGATTCTGCTAATATTTCAAGCAGATCCAAAAATAAATTTATTATATCTAAGTACAAATTAACTGCAACCCTGACGGCAGTTCCCCACGAATTATCACCAGCAGCAATTGCTTTTTCTAAATAATTAAAATCATAAATTAAATACAATGAAAATATAACAACTCCACAATATGAGTATATTATCCTTCTCCTTTCTGATTTAAATACAAAAGCATTCAAAACTTCTACAACTATCAATGCTAATAATGAAATCCAAAGGAAAATTCCGAGAAAACTAAAATCTGTAGGAAAGTATGCTACAATTGCACCAGCTACAATTACAGCTAATGTTGTTCCAGTCATAGCTTGAAAAACTACATTTTGCCACTCTTGATTGTACTTATCGTGAGATAATACATTTTTATTAAAATCGTCTTTTAATTTTTTAAATTCATCAGACATATTATCAAAAGTTTTGGCAGGTTCTGACGCATAGTAATAGATGTATTTCTTTTCATCATCAGCCCCAAACATTTTTTCCACAAAAGTTGCATTTGGATTTTTTTTAACTGTTTTTGATAAAACAGCTTTAGACTTTAGATATTTTCTAAATTTAAATCTTTCTCCAATGTAAGCTATAGTTGGTCCCAATGACCAACCAATAAAGCCTGAAAAAATAGCAACCATAACAAGGTTTAGAGGATATGAATCAGCATAAATCATAACCATAATAAGAAATAAAAATGTTCCTCCTATTGTAAATACTGCCTCAAGTGTTGTTTCATAGGCTTTATTAAATCTCGCTGTTAAAGTAGTGACTATCAGCATGCCACCCAGAATTAAGAATGTTCTGGACATCAATAAATTTGGTTCCATCACTATATATTTTACAAATTTTTGATTGAAAAAAAAAATAAACCGAGCTAATAAAAAACTAAATCTAAATTTTTTATAAATTCATTAATCATTATGAAATTTTATAAACTTTTAACAATAATTACCATTACAATTTTGTTTTCTTGCAAAAAGACAAATGAGAAACCAAGAATTGGGATTACAGGAATCGCAATAGAATCTAGTACATTTTCACCTGCAATAACCACAGAAAAAGAATTTGATATTAAATATAGTAGTGAAATTTTTGGGAGGTATCCTTTTTTTGATCAGAACTATATTGATAACGCAGATTGGTTTCCAACAATGACTGCTCGAGCCCTACCTGGGGGCGTTGTTTCTAAAGAAGCTTACGAATCTATGGTTTTACAAATCATTGAACTTACCAAACAGACTTTACCGTTAGATGGTTTGTTTCTTGATATTCATGGAGCAATGAATGTAGTTGGTATGGATGATCCTGAAGGTGATTTTATAGAAAGAATTAGGGCTGTAATTGGAAATAAAACAATGATTTCAACATCAATGGATTCTCATGGAAATGTTTCAGAAAAATTAGCAAAGTATTCAGATATTATTACATGTTACAGAAAGGCTCCACATACTGATGCTCTTGAATCAAAACAAAGAGCTCTTGATAATTTAGTTGACAGATTAAAATCAGGTAAAGGAAAACCAAAATACAAAGCTTGGATCCCAGTCCCTATACTATTACCTGGAGAGCAAACTAGTACAAGAGTTGAACCTGGTAAATCACTTTATGAAAAGGTTAAACCCATTGCTGATAGTAAAGGTGTTGTTGATGCTGCTGTTTGGGTAGGATACGCTTGGGGAGATGCACCTAGAAATCACGCTGTTGTAATGACTGTTGGTGATAATAAAAAAGCTGTGGTAAATGGAGCAGAAGAGTTAGCGAAAAGTTTTTGGGATGCTAGATATGAATTTGATTTTGTAGCTCCAACTACGACCTTGGATAGCGCATTAAATCAAGCTTTTAATTATCAAAAAAATAAAATTGATAATAGGCCATTTATCATTAGTGATATGGGTGATAATCCTACTGCTGGGGGTGCTGGAGATGTAACATGGACATTAGATAAATTATTAAAGATTAAAGAATTTAAATCTGAAAATGGTCCAGAATTAATTTATGCTTCAATCCCTGGGCCTGATTTGATTTTAAATGCTTTAAATACTAAAATTGGAGATAAAGTTAGTGGTTATGTTGGAGCTAAAGTTGATGATCGATTTTCACCACCTATTTTTTTAAATGGGATTTTAAAAGCAGTCCATTTAGGAGATAAAAATGCTGAAGCAGAGGTTGTTGTTCAAGTTGGAAGTATTAAGGTCATTGTAACTAATAAAAGAAAACCATATCATTATATTTCAGATTTTACAAATCTTAATCTAGATCCAAAAAATACAGATATTCTAATGGTTAAAATTGGTTATTTAGTTCCTGAGCTTTATGAAATTAGAGGTGATTGGGTCATGGCTTTGACACCAGGTGGAGTTGATCAAGATCTATATAGACTGGGGTATAAGAAAATAAAAAGACCAATGTTTCCTTTGGATAAAGATATGGAAGACCCGGATTTAAATGCAGTATTGATTCCAGTATTAAAATGAAAATAAAACTAATCAATAAATCTGGTTACCATTCAAAAATTGAAAATCAAAATGGAAATTATATAGATATTGATAATAAATCTGATATAAATCCCAAAGGAGTAAGTCCAATGGAGCTTCTATTAATGGGAGTTGCTGGATGCAGTAGCATTGATATAATTTCTATTTTAAAAAAACAAAAACAAGAATTTAAAAACTTATATATTGAAGTTGAAGGGAAAAGAGAGGATGGAGAATTACCGTCGCTTTTTACTCAGATTCATGCTGATGTATTTATTGAGGGTGACGTAGATTCCAAAAAAGCGTATAAGGCAAGTGAACTTTCATTTACAAAATACTGCTCTGTTTCAAAAACTCTAGAGGCTACAGCTGATATCTCCTTTTCAGTATATGTTAACAATAAAATTTGTAGTAAGTAAAATGAATTTAGATAGTGTAAAGCAAAAAGAATTTTTCCCAGGTTTGAAAGGGAAATTGATACATGGTGACAAAATAACGTGGGCATTTTGGGATGTTGAAAAAGATGCTGAAGTTCCAGAACATTTCCATCATCATGAACAAATTATGCATGTTGTTGAAGGTGAGTTTGAATTTATATTAGATGGAGAAAAAATGGTTTGTAAAAATGGAGATGTAATTGTAATACCTTCAAATATTCCTCACTCTGGCAGAGCTCTAACTAAATGTATTTTGATGGATGTTTTTTCACCTGTTAGAGAAGAATACAAATGAATATTTCACTTAAATCTAGAAATGCTTTAGTAGGTGGAAGCAGTAAGGGGCTAGGAAATGCAGTGGCAAGACAACTTGCTTTGTCTGGAGCTAAAGTTACTTTAGTTGCAAGATCTAAAGATTTATTGGTTGATACTGTCAATGAACTAAATAAACTCACTGACTGTAAACATGAATACTTAATATGTGATTATAATGATCATGAAAAATACTCCAAAATAATTAGTCAATACTTATCTAATAATCGAATTGACATATTAATCAATAATACACAAGGTCCTAAATCAGGTGATGTGAATAGCTTATCAATTAAAGACTACCAAAAAGCTTTTGATTTATTATTTAAAAATACTGTGTTCACAACAATGCTTGCCATTGAAAATATGAAAAAAAATAGCTGGGGAAGAATTATAAACATGACATCAGTTAGTGTTAAAGAACCACTCAGTTATTTAGCATTATCCAATTCTATGAGATCATCCGTTATATCTTGGGCAAAAACTCTTTCAAATGATATAGGGCATAATAATGTTACAGTAAATAATATTTTGACAGGTTATTTTGATACTGAAAGATTAAAAGAGTTGAATTCAGATAAAGCAAAAAAGTTTAACGTAGATGTTGATGAGTTATATGATACAATGAGAGATCAAGTTCCATTAGGAAGAATCGGTAAACCTGAAGAATTTGGATACCTAATAACGTTTTTATCATCTGAATATGCTAGCTATATTAATGGAGCTAATATTCCAATTGACGGAGGACTTTTGAAATCTATTTCATAATTAATTAGGATTTGTAATGTACTTTATAATGCACTAATTTATTTTAATTTATCAATTTAATGTTTAATTAAAATTTCTAATTATTTGACTTATTAATAGTTTTAATGATTATTTTAAAAATTGATATATTTAAACAATGATTAAGACCAAAGCGCTTAAATTCAACTACAATAATCAAGTTTCATTTAATTTTCCTGATATATCATTAAATAAAAATGAAAACTTATTAATTATTGGAAGTTCAGGTATAGGAAAGACAACTCTTTTACACCTTCTTGCAGGCTTGCTTCAATCTAATTCTGGCTCAATAAATCTATATGGTCAAGATATTAGTAAATTAACTCAACATCAAATTGATAAATTTAGAGGACAAAATATTGGTATTGTTTTTCAAAAACCTCACTTTGTTAATTCTTTAACTGTCAAGGAAAATCTACAACTAGCTCAATATTTAGGGAACAAAAAGGACGATTCTAGGATTGTAGATATTTTGTCAAGTTTAGACATCTTGGACAAGGAAAATAAAAATCCTAAAAAATTAAGTCAAGGTGAAAAACAAAGAGCATCAATAGCTATGGCTATTGTAAATTCACCCAAATTGATATTGGCTGATGAACCTACCTCGAGTTTAGATGATGAGAATTGTGAAAGAGTAATTAAATTATTAAAAAAACAAGCTTCAGATTTTAATGCGCAGCTTATTGTCATAACTCACGATAACAGATTAAAGAAACATTTTAAAAAATCCATCAAGCTTTGAATATTTTTAAATTAAGCATAAAGAATATTATTAGTAAGCCTTTAAGTTCACTTTTGAGTTTAGCATTACTGGTTTTTGGTATAGGAATAATTTCTCTTTTACTACAACTAAATAGCTTGATTAAAACTCAAATGGATAATAATCTTAAAGGAATAGATATGGTTGTTGGTGCTAAAGGAAGTCCACTTCAACTAATACTATCTGCAGTTTACCACATTGATTCTCCAACAGGGAATATTTCTGTTGAAGATGCTAAAAAAATTAAAAATAATAGAATGGTCGGCTCTAGTATTGATCTTCTTTATGGTGATAATTATAAAGGTTATAGAATTGTGGGTACTGATGATGAGTTCCTTGACCTTTATGATGCAAAAATTAAAGATGGTCGTAAATGGGAGGATCCATTTGAGGTTGTAGTTGGATCAAAAATATATTCGAATCTTGGTTTAAAACTGGATGATGAATTAATGAGTTCCCATGGATTGAGAGAGACTGGAGAAGCCCACGGAGATCAATTATTTAAAATTGTTGGATTACTTGAACCATCAAACTCAGTAATTGATCAATTAATAGTGACATCACCTGAAAGTATCTGGGATTTACATGGTGAACATGATCATAGTGGAGAGGAACATGATGATGAACACGACCACGATCACGATGATGAACACGACCACGATCACGATGATGAAGAAATTACAGCGATGTTAATTAAGTTTCAAAACCCAATGAATATCATTCAGTTCCCTCGTCAAATTAATGAAGAGACAAATCTTCAAGCAGCTGTACCATCATATGAAATATCAAGACTTTTTAAACTATTTGGATTTGGAATTGAAACGCTAACATATTTGGCATATCTAATTATAATTGTCTCAGCTTTTAGTCTATTTATTAATCTTTTTAACTCAATGCGAGATAGAAAATATGAGATGGCCTTAATTAGAACACTTGGTTCATCTAGGAGACAGCTGTCATTTATGATTATTTTTGAAAGTTTAATTTTAACTACAGTTGGATTTCTTATAGGATTGCTAGTTAGTAGATTAGGTGTTATGTTTGTATCTTCGCTCATGGAGGAAAGCTTAAATTATAATTTAAATTCCTTTGGTATTTTAAATGAAGAATTATGGTTATTAATACTTTCAATTTTTATAGGATTAATTTCATCTATAATTCCTGCATTACAAGTCTATAATTTAAATATATCTGAAGTATTAGGTGATGAATAAAATAATTTTCTTTTTAGCTTTTTTTATTACAAATGATGCATTATCTCAAATTGAGATTGATTGGTTTAAACTAAGGGACGTGTATTATAAATCCGAATATAAGGAAGAGATTGGCGGATATTTTCAAACACCATATTTTGGTGAAGGAGTTGAAAGTTTGGATAATGAATATGTTAAAATAACAGGATACATGCTAACTCTTGCACCTGATGCCGGAGTATTTGTTTTATCTCAAAACCCCTATGCTGATTGTTTCTTTTGTGGATATGGAGGTCCTGAATCTGCTATTGAATTAACTCTTAAGCCTGGATACGATGATTTTTATATGGATGAACTTGTGGAAGTCGTTGGAATATTAAGACTTAAAAGAGAAGATGTTAGTAGCGGAGTATATCTAATGGATGATGCAGTTGCAACTAGAAAATAAACTTAAAAACTGTTTTTGATTTAAATACTTCACCAGGTTTCAAATAAACATTTGGAAATGATTCTTTATTAGGTGAATCTGGAAAATGTTGTGTTTCCAAACAAAAACCAGATCTTTTTTCATATTTGAGACCTTGCTTAGAGCTAATAGATCCATTTAAAAAATTTCCAGAATATAATTGAACACCTGGTTGATCAGTATAAACATCCATTTGTATGCCGCTTTGTTCACTATATGCACTTGCTATCTTTCTTACACCTCCATCAAAATCATTTAAAACCCAACAATGATCATAACCATTCCCTAAGATTAATTGACTATTTTCAAGATCTATATCTCTTCCAATTTTTTTTGGTTCTATAAAATCAAATGGTGTTCCTTGAACTTTCTCAATATCACCAGTAGGTATAATTTTTTCATTGACTGGTAAATATGAATCTGCATAAATTTCTAAATTATGATCTAATACATCACCGCTGCTTTCTCCTGAAAGATTAAAATAAGAATGCTGAGTTAGGTTCAAAATAGTTGTTTTATCAGTTTCAGCATAATATTGAACAGCAAGTTCATTTTCGTTAGTTAGTATGTAGGTGACATATACATTTAAATTTCCAGGATAACCTTCTTCCATGTCTTTTGATAAATAGTTGAGTTTTAAAGAGCTGTAATTTTTATCATCATAACTAACTACCTTCCAATTTACTTTATCAAATCCTGTAACGCCTCCGTGAAGCGAGGTACCATTATTATTTAAAGCTAAATTATATTCAACATCATCTATCGTGAATTTCCCGTTATCAATTCTATTTGCATACCTCCCAACGATTGCACCAAAATATGGATGTTCATTTAAATATTGCTCCAAAGAATTAAAACCAAGTGCAACATCTAATAATTTGCCATTTTTATCTGGTACTTTTATGCTGGTGATAATAGCTCCCAGTGATATAATTTCTACTTCACAATCTTTATTTTTTAGAAGAAATTTATGTACCTCTTCTCCATTATTCATTTTACCTATTAACACTTTACTTTGATTAGGATTTGAACATGAAATTAAAATTAATATTGTGATAATTGTAAATGATATAAGATATTTTTTAATTTCGAGCGCATTTATCATAATTTGGGTCTAACTTTTGATATTAAAAATAGAAAATTAACATGAAAATCTTTTCAACATATTTACTTACTCTTTTTTCTATTTTATCATTTAGTCAAGAAACTAAGATTAAGGCTTACATCGATTGCAGATGTGATGAAAATTACATCAAACAAGAAACTTCGTTCTTGGAATATGTTAGAGATCAAGATCTTGCTGATGTTGAGATTTTCATAAGAGATGAAAGAAATCCTACAGGGTCAAGATCATTTGAAATAAAAATCGATGGTAATAATAAGTATGAAGGAATAAGCTCAACAGGCACAGTTGTAGGATATACAAATGATACATCCAGTAGTTTGAGAGATAAATTAGTCAATAAATTAAAAGTGGTTCTTGTTCCATTTTTAGATAAAGGTGACTATTATTTGAAACTTGATATTGATTCAAATTATACCGATATTCCAACAAATGACGATAAGTGGAAAAACTGGGTTTTTGAATTGTCAGGATCTTATAATGGTGATCAAGAAGAAAGCAGAAAAACAAATAGATATGAGATTGAATTTGAAATTGATAAACTAACTGAAGATTGGAGAATTGGGGCGGAATTAAGAAGAAATGAAACTAATAGAAAGTTCTATTCGGATGATAATGTGTACAAGAGTAATAGAAAAACTACAAGTTTTAATGGGAGAGTTGTCAGAAGTATTTCTGATCACTTTTCAGCTGGGGTATTCTTCGGCGCATATCAAAATACTTATGAAAATATTGATTTAAATAGATATATACAGCCTGCTATTGAATACAGCTTCTATCCTTACAAAGATGTTTTAAGTAAGGAAATTACACTAGCTTACAAAGTTGGTACGGGCAAAAGAAATTATATTGAAAAAACTATTTATGGCTATGAAAAGCAAAAGCTTTCATCACAAACATTAAGCTTAAATATTAGATTTAGACAAAAATGGGGAAACATAAGTTCATATCTAAATGCAACTCAATTTTTAAATGATGGATCAAAAAAAAGATTTTCACTCAGAAGTGATTTAGATATAAGAATCTTTGAAGGTTTAGCAGTTAGACTTTCAGGAAATATAAATTTAATCAGAGAACAATATAGCCTAGCAGCTGGAAATACATCAATTGAGGATTTACTGCTTCAGCAACGGCAAATTGCAACAGACTATAGGACTGGTTTTTCTTTAGGTCTTAGCTATACATTTGGATCAATTTATAACAGCATAATCAACACTAGGTTATAGAAATGTTTTATTTTTAAAGACTATGAAGAGAATATTATTTTTTATAAGTGTATTATTTAGCGTTCTAATTTCATGCAGCGATGATATTCAAAAATATGACGCTGATGTATATGAAAATGCAGTCAAATACTTATCTCAAAACATGAATAAGTATGTGAAGAATAATCTTATTTCTCAAAAATGGGAAAACGATAATTTACACTTTAGATTAAAAAGCGATACAATATTTAAATCATATAAAATTAATTTAACAAACCTTGAGCTTACTGAGGAAGAATATCCTTTTGATAATACAAGAAGAGTTAGCTACCTTGAGTTTGTTTCACCTGACAAAGAAAAGAGTGTTTACATAAAAGATTATAATCTTTGGGTTAAAAATTTAAAAACAAACAAGTCAAAGCAATTAACATTTAATGGTTACCAAGATTACGGTTATGGTACAAATAATGCTGGATGGATTAAAAATGATAGGCCAGTTTTAAAGTGGTCAGATGACTCGAAAACTATTACCACTTTCAGACAAGATGCAAGAAAAGTTGGAGAAATGTATTTAACTACCACCAATGTAGGACACCCCAACCTTCAAAAATGGAAATATACTCTACCTGGTGATGAAAACATATTTGAAATTGAAAGGCTTTTTATTAATGTTGAGACAGGAAAAGTTACCCCTTTCAAGATGAATAGAGATTATCAAAGGTCAACTACAACGGATCATATTGCTGGCAGAGGTGGAGTATTACTTGATGCAAATTTTAGTAAGGATGGAAAAAAATTAGCATTTATTTCTTCCTCAAGAGACCACAAAGAAGCTCATTTAAAAATAGCAGATGTTAAAACTGGAAACGTTAAATCTGTTTATAAAGAGGTGGCTAAGACTTATTATGAATCAGGCGTTAATGGTGAAAATTGGAGAGTTTTTTTCAAAACAAATGAATTTTTGTGGTATTCTGAAAAGGATGATTGGGGTCATCTTTATCTACATGATTTAACAACTGGAAAATTAAAAAATCAAATTACAAGTGGTGAATGGTTGGTAAGAGATGTCTTACATGTTGATGAGGTAACAAGAGAAATATTTTTTACTGGTGGCGGAAAAGAGGAAGGAAACCCATATCATGTTTATCTATATAAAGTAAACTTTGATGGTTCTGGTTTAATTTGTTTAACCCCCGAAAAAGGCACTCATAGCATCAATGCTTCGAATGACTGGGAATATTTTACAACTACTTATTCAACTTCAAAAAACCCACCTATTACACTCTTAAAAAATAGAAGTGGTGAAACACTTAAAGAAGTCAATAAAGTTGATATTTCGGAACTATTAAAAAATAACTGGCAAGAGCCAATTGAATTTTCAGTTAAGGGCAGAGATGATATAACAGATATCTATGGACTTCTTTACTTACCTAGTTTTTATAATGAAAATCACAATTACCCTGTGCTTAATTATATATATCCAGGTCCCCAATCTGGAAGTATAGGTAATTATTCATTCTCTGTTGCTAAAAGAGATTTTCAAGCATTAGCTGAGCTGGGGTTTATAGTAATAGGAGTTGATGCAATGGGAACACCAGGTAGATCAAAGTCATTTCATGATGCGTATTACGGAAATATGGGTGATAATGGATTGCCAGATAATATAAAAGCCATAAAAGATCTTTCAAAAATTTATAAAGGAATGGATACTGATCGTGTTGGTATTTGGGGTCATTCAGGCGGAGGCTTTGCATCAACCAGAGCAATTTTAGAGTATCCTGAATTTTATGATGTTGCGGTTTCAAGCTCTGGTAATCATGACAATAGAAATTATGAAGCAGACTGGGGAGAAAAATGGCAGGGACTTTTAGAATATATTGATAATGATGCTAGCGATGGAGAAAATAATTATGATCTAAAAAAGACTAATTATGATAATCAAGCTAATCAGCTTTTAGCAAAAAATTTAAAAGGCAAATTATTACTAGCTCATGGTAATTTAGATGATAATGTCCCGCCATATTCTACACTTTTGGTTGTTGATGCTTTAATAAAAGAAAATAAAGATTTTGATCTAATTATTTTTCCAAACAAAAGGCATGGCTATGGAGATATGAATGACTATTTTACAAGAAGAAAGTGGGATTATTTCGTTAAAAATTTAAAAGGCATAGAACCTCCAAAAGAGTTTGAGATCAATTAAGTTATTTGAATATTTTCTTTAAAGTTTTTGAAGTTATTCCCCACAAAATAAAACCACTCATTACTGTAAATAGACCCATTAAAGAAAAAATTCTAATTAATTTATTATTAAAATCATCTCTTGTTTCATAATCCATTGTATGTGTCATCCATAAAAAGTCAAACCATCTCCAATCTCTATGTCTTACTGTTTGGAACTGCCCATCTAACGCAGAAACATATGATTTTAAATTTTCTGTTCCTTCATAAGAAATTACGAAAGCTGGAAGAGGGCGTCCTCTGTATTCGTGATGATTTCCAACCTCATATATCTTCTCAACAAGGCTAATTTTATACTGGTCTAAAATATTTTCATTTGAAATTGAAATAGCTTCTTCTTTTGTTATAGAATCTTTTACAGACCCATTAATAGCATTTACCAAAAGTTCACTATTTATCCAATAGTATGGTACATTGTTGAAATCTCTAAGAGATATTGTTTTGATACCATCTTTATAGTCTAAGTCTGAGGGGCTAATTAAATTTTTATATTCCTTTTGGACCTTATTTTTTTTGAATTGATCTCCATGAATTTCATCTAAATTAGTCCATGAAAAATAAAGGCCACTAATTGTCCAAAATAGAAATTGGATTCCTAAAAATAAGCCAAGATATCTGTGGGCTTTTCTAAACTTGAGTGATGTTTTTGCAGAAACCAAAACAAATTTTCATTTATTCTGGATCACGATATTTACAACAGCCGTGAAGATTATCATATACTTCGTCAGTTGCCTTATATGATGAATTATCATGACCAACATCAGCAATTTTCTTTTTAACATCATCAATAGAAACTTTAGTGCTATTGTAGATGATTGAAAAGTTCTTTGATTGAGGGCTCCAACTCACATACTTTACACCTTTGAGGGATAGTGTTGCAGATTCAATTCTTTTCTTACACATATCACAATTACCGCTAACTTCAAAAGTATCTCTAGCATTTTTTTCTTTGGTTTGTGAAAAAGAAATTAATGGGATAACTAATAATAAAAGAAACGTAATTTTTTTCATAATACTAATTTAATATTTTATAACGTAATCCTAAATAATATATCGAACCAAAAATTGGGCCATGAACAATTGAAGCATCAAAATTTGGATCAAAAGGGTTATTGGACATAATTATAGGATTATCTTGTTTAAAGTTATTGATATTTTCACCTCCTAAGTAAACTTCAAATTTATTACTAAAAACTCTGGTAATTTGAGAGTTAACAGAAAAATGAGGATCAACAAGTTCAAAACTATCTCTTGGGTTTTGCATTAATCTTTGTTTACCTAATCTATTATATGTTATATCAAATTTCCAATTTTTATCATTTACTTTATTTGACTCAATCCCATAGTTGAAAAAGATAATATTTCTAGGTTGAATAGGTTTTTCTTTCAACCCAGATTTATAATATGATTTAACATCATACTTTTTATAAGCAGCCGTTAAATTCCAATTGTTTTTAGAAAAAAGAAATTCGAGTTGATAGTTGTCTGATTTAGACTTTCCAAATGTTGAATTATAAAAATTAAATTCACCAAAAGTCTCGTAATCCAAGATCACTTTATTATCAAAAATTGTTTTGTAAAAGTCAAAAATTAAGTTTCCTTGTCCTCCAAATAGAAAAACTTTGTGATCTAGACTAAAGCCTAAGTTAGTGGCCTTTTCCGGATCAACACCATATAATTTTTCGGCAAATGTTTTATTAATATTTTTTCTATTAGATAAAAATAAAACTTGATTTTCAGCAAATATATTAGCAATTTTTCTACCCGTTCCTAATGATCCCTTTATTGAAAAATTATCATTTAATGAATATCTAAAATGCAACCTTGGGGTAAAGAATGAACCTAAATTGTTATGAATATCATACCTGAGTCCAAAAATCAAATTAAAATTGTTAGTGTTGTCGAAACTGTATTCAAAAAAACCTCCAAATGATGAATCAACTCTGCTTAAATCAGACTTGAATACGTACTCATGATAGTCATCGCTAGAAAAATTTAATCCTACTTTTATTTTATTTTTTGTATTTGAAATAATTGAATTATAAATCAAATTAGTAAAGAAGCTCTTTTGAGAAATATCATAATCATTTAGACCATAATATGATTCTTGATCATGAAAATTATATGCAAATTGAAACCCTAAACTTTGATATGGAATATTAGGATTTACATAACCAAGTTTAAAAGACGAATCAAATCTATTTGTAAAAATCTCTCCTCCCCAAACTCTTGATAAATCTGATTTTTCATTAAAGTCAACACTACCAATTTTTTTATTATCATCTAAGTATCTGATATTTAAAAAACTTACTAATCCATTAGATGCATCTGTAAATTGCCATTTACTTAAAAGGTTGATTTGATCTTGAATTGGTTTGTCCAAAAATAAATCTCCATTCTTATCATTCGCTCTTTTTCTATCATTGTAATGAATGAATAATGTGTTTTGTAATTTTTCACTCCATTTAGATCTTACATGTGCATTTGCCTCAATCCTACCATCAATACTATTGAACAAATTAAAAAAGAAAGGCATGTCACTGGAAGGTTTTTTAATTTCGTAATTAATCTGTCCAGCAATACTTTCATAACCATTTGTTACACTACCCATTCCTTTAGTAACCTGAATACTTTCAATCCAAGTTCCTGGTGTAAAGCCTAAACCAAAAGTTTGTGAGGCTCCTCTTACCATCGGAATATTTTCCTCCGTTATAAGAATGTAAGGACTTTTTAATCCTAACATTTCAATTTGCTTAGTACCTGTGATTGCATCATTATGGTTGACATCAACAGATGGGTTTGTTTCAAAACTTTCTGATAGATTACAACAAGCTGCTTTTAATAGTTCCTCTTCGCTAATCATAACAACATTTTGAGGCATTAAATAGGTTCTTTGAGCTGAGCTTCTCCTTTTTGAAACTGTAACTTCACTTAATTCATTTTGATCAGAAAATTTGAGGTAATGTGTTATGTATTTATTATCATTAACTTCCAAAGTATCAGTATTAAAACCAATGTAACTGATAATTAGTTTATTTGTACTTTGCTCTTTATCAATTTTAAATTCTCCATTGGATTTTGTTATAACTCCTTTACTTGTTCCTTGCCAAAAAACATTAGCACCAGAAATTGGAAAGTCAACACCCTCGTCCTCAAATAATACTTTACCAGATATTATATCTTGAGAATAAATAAAATTTATTGATGAGATAAATAATATATATAGAAATTTTTTCATTTTTATTTCGAACAAACGAAACATATTATTTGGGGCAAAAATAGCACAGTTTTACATGATTTAAGCTATTTTTGATTAAGTTTTTAAAATGAGTACGCTAGAGCTAATAGGTTGGATTGGAAATACATTCGTAATTATATCTTTCTTGCATAATGACACCTTAAAACTCAGATCTTATAACTTGGTAGGTGCATCTGCATGGCTCATTTATGGAATTGTAGCAAATTCGTATTCAATCATTTTTCTTAATGTTGTAGTTATCTCAATACAAATTTTTAAAATTTCTCAGATATTGAGAGCTAAGAAAAAATTATAGTTTTTTTACCTCCACCCAAAAGGGTAAAATATTTTTTCGATTTATTGTTAAAAATGGTATTAAATCGTAATCTCCTTCATCAACTTTAATATTTTCCATGCTAGCAAATCCTTCATCATCAAGGTAAATCTTTTTTGAATGGACACTATTCCCAATCTCCAAAGTCATTTGCCCATCACTCTGCTCAACATTATTAAATTTGAATTTAAAATTATATACACCACTTTGAAAATTAACTCTCCATAAACCGTATTTCTCATTTTGAGCCCAAATACCTCTTTGTCCACCTGCATCATTTCTGTTTAAAATTGTAGGGTTTTCATAAATGCTCCCTAAGTGAATTCTAGGCTTATTTACCAAGTTTTTTGATTTTATTAATTCATCATATACATCATCCATTCTATTTTTCATGTCTATTGCGAGTTGGTTTTTCTCTAAAATTAAATTTTTAGATTCTGCAGGGTCATTAACCAAATCATACAATTCAAAATTTTCAATTTGTGAATCATAATCGGTGTTTCCAACAAGCTTATAGTTATCACTATTTAATGAAATATTTTTATAAAGCTCAGGTGATTTTCTTGTCCAGTAAGAGAAAAAATCTCTATTATTTTTATCAATATTTTCATCAAATAAATCAATTCCGTCTATTTTTCTATCAGTAGGAATTGTTAAATTACATAGTTTAGACAAGGTTGGAAGAACATCAATATGAGCGCTAAAAAAATCTATATCCTTTGCCTTTTTATAAAGTTTGGGATAGCTAAAGTAAAGAGGAACTTTAATGCCCCCATTATAAACCTCACTCTTTAAACCTCTAAGATTTGAAACATATCTTGTTTGCTGAGGACCGTTATCAGTTAAAAAAATAACAATTGTGTTTTCTTTAATATCTAATTCCTCAAGCTTATATAAAAGCTTTCCAAAATTTTCATCAATATTAGTTACCATACCATAAATCTTTTTTGCATCATTAACATCTCTTTCAGTCATTTCATAAGTTACTTCTTCATAAAAATTTGAGGGATCAATATCCTTATATAAATCATAATATTTTTCAGGGACTTGCAAAGGAGTATGAGGAGCGTTGAATGATAAATAGCAAAAAAACTGATTCGATTTATTTTGTTCAATAAACTTTAAAGCCTCATCAGTGAAAATATCCGAGCAATATCCCTCATATTTTTTTATTTCATTGTTATACCATAAAGCTGGATCATAATAACTCTCATTTCCAGCATAATAATTTGTAAA
This sequence comes from uncultured Bacteroidota bacterium, assembly GCA_902546095.1. GTDB lineage: Bacteria > Bacteroidota > Bacteroidia > Flavobacteriales > Flavobacteriaceae > Eutrophosalina. The sequence continues at coordinate 3,137 of CACCIQ010000019.1, read as the reverse complement.
ATCTCCGACCTGACCGATACCACCTGCTAAATGAATTAATGATTCCTGAAAACCTTGATCAGATGGTCTTGAGGGATAGTTATCTCCTAAGTGCCATTTTCCAAAAATTCCAGTTTTATAATTTTTTTCAGCAAAAATTTCAGCTAATGTTATTTCACTAGATGACATTATTGCGCCACCGTTATATGTATCAGTAACTCCAGTCCTAAGGGAATATCTTCCAGTTAATAAACTAGATCTAGTAGGTGCACAAACAGGGGAAACATGAAAGTTATTGAACCTTAAACTCTCACTAGCAAATTTATCAAGGTTAGGAGTAATTATATTTTTATTGCCATTATAACCGATATCCCCATAACCCTGATCATCTGTAATTACTATAATAACATTTGGATTTCTGTTTTCTAAATTATTATTACATGAAAGCAATAAGCTCGATAAAATGAAGAAAAATAGTATGTTGTGTTTCACGGAAAAATTAGCTTTTCTAATCTATTATTCCATCAATATTATAGTTAGATACAAATCCCCATATCAAACCACTTGTGTTTGTACCATTATAATTTAATTTATCATCCCAATAATGGCCACCACCTATTATTTTAATATGCTCAACATATCTATCGCCGGCATCGTTGTAATAAATATACTGTTCAATTGAACCATCTTGATTAGTCAATAAATCTTCATTTGGTGTATTATTAAAATTTTTCCACCAATCAACCACATCTGGAATTGATGGATAATATATATTTCCATCATATGGAACATCAAAATCATCCGTTCCATGAATATTAATCATCGCCGTAGGAAAATTTGCATTGCAACTTTGGTAACTATCATCTAACATTGTACCAGCAACTGAACCAATAGCAGCAAATTTCTTTGAATTACAACCCAAATAATATGACATAAAACCTCCATTTGAATATCCAGCTGCATATATTCTTTTGTTATCTATCACAGGATAATCTATTAAAAGCTGATCAATTAAATTTTCAATAAATCCAATATCATCAACATCACTTTTATTATCAGCAGAGGGATTAGAACAATTCCAATGTGAACCAGTACCAGCTAAATCAAGACCTTGAGGATAGACGACTATAAAATTTTTACTCTCTGCTAAATCTCTCATATCTGCTGTGTTTATAAATTCAGATGCAATTCCTCCAAAACCATGAAAAAGAAACATCAATGGATAATCAATTTCAGAATCATAAGAATCAGGAATATAAATGAGGTAATTCCTATTAACATTATCGTGTGAAAAAGTTTTTGTTTGTAATCCAGTTATAATTCCATCTTCATCAACTTGAGCAGTATCTTCACTCTCACATGAGATAATAAATATTGACAAAATGAAAAAGAATAAAAAATTTTTGCAATTCATATTATTAAAATTATGTTATTTAGACTGTGGGATATCAATATTAATTTCAACCATATCCACAAGATTATTTTCACTTCCGAGAAGATATTTGGAAAAATGATTCGCTCGAAGCCAAAAATTGTATTCAGACATATTTCCAAAACCATGTCTCTGACTAGGTAATATCATAAAACCAAATTTTTTATTTGCTTTTATTAAGGAATTCGCCATTCTATAAGTAGCCCCAGGATGAACATTATTATCCATATCTCCAGTTACCAAATATAAATGTCCTTTCAAATTCTTTGCCAAGGATTGATTCTTATCAATATCATAAATGTATTTAATATTTCCATCATCATCGGTTTCCTCTAAAATACCATGATGCGTTTCACTCCACCAGCTATTATAAATCGAGTTATCATGGTTTCCCGCTTGAGAATACGCAACTTTAAAGAAATCAGGGTAAACTAAAATCGCTGCAGTTGACATAAAACCACCACCACTGTGACCATAAATTCCTACTCGATTAATATCAATAAAATCGTGTCTATTTGCTAATTGTTGTGCAACATATTTTTTATCTGCCAAGCCATAATCTCTTAAGTTTCCATAACCATAATTATGGTACCATTTTGATCTATCTGGATGACCTCCTCTATTACCTAAAGTGATTACAATAAAACCTAACTGAGCCATTCTATCAAGCCTATCCATTCTAACTGAGAAAGACTTATTGACTGATTCGGTTTGAGGGCCTGGGTAAACATATTCTAATAAGGGATATTTTTTATTTTCATCAAAATCAAAGGGTTTATAAATAACTCCATACAAGTCTGTTATTCCGTCATCTGCCTTTGCTTTAAATGTTTCTGGAAATTTATATCCTGATTCAAATAAAGCACTTAAATCAGCAGTCTCAAGATTCATTATCACAGTTCCATCAGAGTTTATAAGATTTGATTTTGGTGTTGTGTTTACCCTGGAAAAATTATTGACAAAAAACTTATGATTGTCAGATGGGTATGTCATTGTATTGAAGTCACCCTTATTTAATAATTTGGGAACTCCACCATTTAAAGAAATTTTATAAGTATGTTCGTAATAAGGATCTATTTCTTTATTCACTCCATGAGCACTGAAAAATAAAAAGTTAGATTTTTGATCGTAATACTTAATATTATCACTGTGAAAAGGACCACTAGTAATTCGGTTTAACAAATTCCCATTTATATCATGCCTGTAAAAATGTGCCCATCCATCTTTTTCAGACCAATGAATCATTTCAGTTTCATTTTTAATTAAGTACAATGGTCTTGTTTCAATATAAGTATTCATTCTTTCTTCAATTAATACTTCTACCTCTCCAGTGTTGATATCAGCTCTACATAAATCCATTTTTTTTCTATCTCTACTCGTGATATTAAAATATATTTTTCCTTTATCGGATAATAATAACGTAGGTCTAAATTCATCATCATAACTAGACGGTTTAGTTCTTTTACTATGAATATTAATTCCACTTATATAGGAGATTGTTTTTTGCTTAATTGAATCAATTTGAACTTTTCTTATATCTTTAGATTTAATATCAAAAATCAAAATTTCGTGAGCATACTCTGCTTCCTCTCCAGCCATGTGATATTTATAAGTTTCGAGTGTAGGTCTTTTCTTCCCAACAGAATTTATTACCCATAAATCTTTAATTTTTCGTCTATCAGTTTTTTGATATATAAAATTTTTGGAATCAGATGACCAATATCCT
>CACCIQ010000018.1 GCA_902546095.1 uncultured Bacteroidota bacterium | reverse complement strand
TTTTGGTAGAACTAATTTTAATTTTTTCAACTTCAAAAGCTTTTATTTCTACAACTTCAAAATTATATTTTAAACTAAAATCCTTCAAAACACTAATATCTGCTGAACGATTTTTACCAAAACGGTGATTGAATCCTACTATAATTTTCTTCAGATTTAAATTATCAACTAGTTGCTTAACAAATTCTTCAGCACTTATGTTGGAGAAAGATTTATCAAAATTTTGAATAATTAATTCATCTATTTCAAGCTTCGAAAAAATCTCAATTTTTTCATCAAGCGTACTTATTGATTTGATTTTTTCAGAACCCACCACATTTCTTGGATGTGGAAAAAAAGTCAGAATTATAGATCTGAGATTATTTTTTTTTGATTCACCAGTTAACTTTGAAATGATTGTTTTGTGTCCTCGGTGAATACCATCAAATGTCCCTAATGTAAGAATAGTCGGGTAACTTGAATGTGCATTTTTTAAGCCTTTTGTTACCTTCATCTAATTGTATTTATTCATTGTAAAATCTAAACCTTGTTTGATTGATGAAAAAATAATTTCAACATTTTTATTGATAAGGTTTTCAAGATTATTAGCTTCTTCATTATTCCATCTACTCAGAACAAAATCAACTTGATCTTTATTTTTAAAATTATTTCCTATACCAAATCTCAACCTTGTAAAATTTGAAGTATTCAGTGAATTTGCTACATCTTTTAGTCCATTATGACCACCATCAGACCCTGAGGGCTTAAGCCTAGATATTCCAAAATTAATATTTAAATCATCTACAATGATAATTAAGTTATTAATATGAATTTTTTCTTTTCTTAGCCAGTATAAAACTGCTTTACCACTTAAATTCATGAAGGTATTTGGTTTCAATAATATAATTTGTTTACCAGCATATTTTGATTTTAAAATATCTCCATATTTAGCTGAATTGAATGTTCCTTTTAAAATTTTAGCTATGTGATCAACTATATCAAATCCAATATTATGACGAGTGTTTTTATATTCTTGGCCTATATTACCAAGACCTACAATAAGAAACTTCTTATTGTTATAGGTTTGAGAACCTTTTTTAAAATATTTGAATATAGAGAACAAAATTTTAAAATTTATATCAAAAGTATAAAAGCTTTTTAAGCTTAAATAATTGTAGATAATTTATGTTTCTATTAATTATTTATCCTTCTTTATTCTCAGATTCAGCGGGCTTATCTCCAGTATCATTATTTTCAGATTTTTCAGCACCTTCAGCACCTTCACTACCTTCAGCACCTTCTTCACCTTCCTCACCATCTTCACCTTCTTCTTCAGCGGTCGTAAGCGATAGAGAAGCTCTAGACATCTTAACCTGACAAACAACCATATTTTCAGGATGAACAAAAGCGTAATTGTCATTCAATAAATCTTGAATAGTTACCTTATCATTTAAATGCAGGTTTGATATATCTACAGAAATATAATCTGGAAGGTTTTTTGGTAATGCTTTAACATAAAGTTTTCTTTTGTTTTTGAAAAGAAGACCACCTTCAAGTCTTACACCAGGTGCATTACCGCTAAACTTAACAGGTATAGTCATATTGATTTCTTTGTTTTCAAATAATTGGAAAAAATCTACATGTAATATTTTTTCAGAAACAGGATGAAATTGAATATCCTGAATTATAGCATTTATTTCTTCTTTACTATCCAATGAAATGATCACTGTGTGAGCATCTGGTGTGTAAACTAATTTTGAAAAACTGATTTCATCTGCTGAAAAATGCACTGGTTTTTCCCCACCGTAAACTACGCAAGGAACCTTTCCAGCATTACGTAGAGCTTTGGTCGAAGACTTCCCTACGCTTTCTCTTTGAGATCCATTGATTGTGATTGATTTCATAATAATTTATTTTATAAAAAATGAATTTATAGATTCATTGTTGTTAACATTGTGCATTACATCTGCAAATAATTTTGAGCAAGTAAGCACAGTTACTTTGTCAGATTTTTTTTGTTGAACGATAGAATCTGTAACTATCAGTTCTTTAAGTTTTGATTTTTCAATATTTTCATATGCATTGCCTGAAAGCAAAGCGTGGGTACAAATAGCTCTTACAGATTTTGCCCCTCTATCAACCATTAAATCTGCTGCTTTAGTCAATGTACCAGCTGTATCAACCATATCATCAACTATAATTACATTTTTTCCTTCAACATCCCCAATTAATTCCATGTGTGAAACTACATTTGCTTTTTTCCTTTGCTTGTAGCAAATAACAACATTACTTTTTAAAAATCTTGAGTATGCATAAGCTCTTTTAGATCCACCCATATCCGGTGATGCTATTGTAAGTTCATCTAAATCTAAAGACTGAATGTAAGGTATAAAGATAGTAGAGGCATACAAGTGATCAACGGGTTTTTCAAAAAAACCTTGTATTTGATCAGCATGTAAATCCATCGTTATTAATCTTGTAGCCCCAGCAGCTTCTATTAAATTTGCTATTAATTTTGCTCCAATTGGCACTCTTGGCTTATCTTTTCGATCCTGTCTAGCCCATCCGAAGTATGGAATGACCGCAGTTACATGTCTTGCAGATGATCTTTTTGCAGCATCAATCATTAAAAGAAGTTCCATTAAATTATCGGAGTCAGGTTGTGTTGATCCAATAATAAATAACCTGGCACCTCTTACAGATTCTTCAAATGAAGGCTGAAATTCACCATCGCTATAATTAGTAAAATTTACATTACCTAATTCAGCACCAAAATTTTTAGCAATTTTTTTTGAAAGCTCAATACTTTGAGTACACGAGAATATTTTAGCTATTGGACTCTGAATTGACATTATTTTTTATTGGGGGTCAAATTTAATAATTATTTGATAGAAACTATTAAAATCAAAACTTTTTATAAATTTAGCCTCCATTGCTTCGGTGGCGGAATTGGTAGACGCGCTGGATTCAAAATCCAGTTCTGTTACAGAGTGTGGGTTCGATCCCCACCCGAAGTACTAAATGGTTCAATTTTTGATATTATTATTAAGAAACCAAAAATTTGAAACGTTTTAACTTATTATTTCCAGTAATATTCCTTGCATGTGAAACTGTAATAATTTCATTTGTTACATCTTTAATGCACTTTCTTACATTTTCAACTTGGAATATTTACAACACTTTAATCGTACTATTTTGGGTTATTTTAAATATTTATATTAAATCTTTTAACATTGGAAGAGGAGTTTCATATTCTAATACAATAAAAACTGCTCTCAAGTCAGTTTTTATATTGTTCTCTGTTTTGGCGATTGGAAATCTATTTGTTGACTATTATACTTTTTCAATAAGATCAATCTTATTTTCAGTATTTGTATTTACCATATCTATACTCTTTTTTAGAGTATTAACACATTTTATATTAGATAGTTACAGATCATATGGTGGAAATATCAAAAACATAGCGATTATAGGTTACGACAAAATGGGAAAAACTTTTTACAATACAATTAAAAACAACCCTCATTTAGGTTTAAGATCCAATGGAATATTTTTTTACAAATCTAAACACCTAAATAAAAATGTGCCTGAAAATGGATCCATCAATAAATTTTATAATAATTATAAGCAATACAACGAGGTTTTTATTTCAACAAAAATTCCTTTAAAGACTCAAAAAGAAATAATAGATTTTTGTGATAGAAATTTAATTTCAGTTAAGTTGTTGCCAGAACTTGTTAATTATGAGTTTAAAAACTTCTTCATAAAAAAATTATACAATATTCCCGTAATCGAAGTTAATCAACTCCCACTTGATGTCTGGTATAATAAAATTTTCAAGAGAGTTTTTGATATTATTTTTTCTTTTTTTGTTTTAGCCTTTTTTGTTTCCTGGATGTATTTAATTTTTGGGCTAATTATCAAGAGTCAATCAAAAGGACCTGTTTTATTTGTGCAAAAAAGACATGGATTAGGAGGAAGAGTCTTTAACTGTTTTAAGTTTAGAACTATGATTAAAAATGATGAGGAGGACACAAAATTTGCTGATAATAATGACGAACGTCTTACAAAATTTGGAAAATTCTTAAAGATTTCTGCATTAGATGAAATGCCTCAATTCTTCAATGTTTTAATTGGTAATATGTCTGTGGTTGGGCCGCGACCACACCCAATTAAATTAAACGAACTATACTCTAAAAAAATTGATAAATTCAGTAAAAGACACCAATTTAAGCCCGGTATAACTGGACTTGCTCAAATTCAGGGATTTCGTGGTAAAATATGCGACTTTTATGACATGAGTTCTAGGGTTAAACTCGATAGGTATTATTTTAAAAACTGGACAATTTTTTTAGATTTAAAAATCTGTTTGAAAACATTTTTTGGAATCTTGAGATTAAATATTAATTAAAACATCTATATTCAACGAACTTCGAAGCTAATTTGACTAATTGCTGCTTATAAAAATGTACAAAAACAGATTAAGAATTAATGGATGCTGGAGTACCATTTTTGCATTACTATTCGATGCGAAGATTCTCAAATATTAATATGTTGAAGAGGCTATTTTTTAGACATATACCAATTGATTGTATCCCTAATTCCTTTATCAAAGTTAGTCTTTGGAGTCCACTTCAATTCTTTTTTAATTTTTGAAAAATCTATGGCATATCTAAAATCATGACCTGGCCTATCACTAACAAATTCAATCAATTTATTTGATTTTCCTGGTGTATTTAATTTTATTTCATCAAAAATTTTAATAATTGAATTAACCAAATCGATGTTTGAAATTTCATAATCACCTCCAATATTATAAGTTTCACCACTATTACCATTTTTAAAGATCAGTTCAATTGCATCGCAGTGATCATCAACATAAAGCCAATCTCGTATATTTTTTCCATCTCCGTAAATAGGAATTTTTATTTGCTTGATAAGGGAGTTTATGATATTTGGAATCAGTTTTTCGACATGTTGGTGTGGACCATAGTTGTTTGAACAATTTGATATTAATATTGGTAGGCCATATGTATTATGGTAGGCTCTTACAAAATGATCAGATGAAGCTTTTGAAGCTGAATACGGAGAATTAGGGTCATATTTTGAATTTTCTGTGAAAGAACCTTTTAATCCAAGTGATCCATAAACTTCATCAGTTGATATGTGATAAAAAATATTATCCTTTGAAGATAAATCCCATGAAATTTTAGAAGCCTCAAGAAGCGATAATGTTCCTAAAACATTAGTTTTAGCAAATTCAAATGAATTCTCAATCGATTTATCCACATGTGATTCTGCTGCTAAATGTATAACATCAGTTATTTTTTTATCAATAAATAGTTTTAAAATTTCATTATGATTTTTGATATCAATTTTGAAAAAAAAATAATTTTTTTTGTCTTCTAAATCTTTCAAGTTACTAAGGTTCCCGGCATATGTTAAATTGTCAACATTATAAATATTGTAATTTGGATATTTATTTACGAACCTTTTTACAACATGTGAGCCAATAAACCCAGCTCCTCCAGTAATTAAGATATTTTTCATTTATAATTTATAATAAACTCTTCCAATGCTTTATCCCATTTTCTAATAGTAATATTAAATATATCCTTTATTCTTGATTTATCTGTTACGGCATATTTAGGTCTATTTGCTATGCTCTTGTATTTTTCGGAGTTTACTGCTAGAATCTTGCAATTAATTTTTTTTAATTCAAATATTTTTTTTGCAAAGTCATACCAATTTGTATAACCTTCATTAGAAAAGTTAAAAACCTTATAATTATTAAATGCATTCGAGACAATAATATTCAATGTGCAATCAACCAAATCTTTTGAGTATGTTGGACAACCAAATTGATCGTTTATCACATAAATCTTCTTTGCATTTTGGCCCTTTCTAATGATAGTTTTTACAAAATTATTTCCATACATTGAATATAGCCATGAGGTTCTTATAATAATTGAATCAGATGATGATTTTTCAATAATTTTTTCCCCCTCTCTTTTTGAAATTCCATAGTAGTTAATAGGGTTTATATTTGAACATTCACTGATTGGATTCAAGTTGTCTGAGTTGTATACATAATCTGTTGAAAAATGTATCATTTTTATTTTTTTCTCCTCACATACTTCTACAAGATTTCTAACTGCATCTAAGTTAATCTTAATTGCTTGTCTTTTGTTTGTTTCAGCATCATTAACATTGGTGTAAGCAGCACAATTTATTATTAGTTCAATTTTATAAATCGTAACAGAATCTAAAATTTCCTTTTTTTTAGTAATATCTAACTCTTTCTTATCAGTAAAATAAAATTCATGATCTGAATTAGATGTATTATTTTTAAATTCTTTTCCTAATTGTCCATTAGATCCTGTGACTAAAATTCTCATTTAAAATATATATGCTGGTGATTCTGAAAGATTTTTATGTGATCTATCCCTTTTATTAATGATTATTTGATTTTTATCAAGAATCCAATTTATATTTAAATCGTTATCAAAAGGATTTATTCCAAATTCATTTTCTGAACTATAATAATTATCTACTTGATAATCAACCCTTACAATTTCACTGAGAGATACGAATCCATGTGCAAAACCTTTTGGAATCAACAATTGAAAATTATTGATGTCATTTAATATTACAGAACAATGTTTTCCATATGAGGGAGAATCTTTTCTTATATCCAAAACAACGTCTAAAATTTCACCATTTGAAACAGAAACTAATTTTGTTTGTGCTTTTGGTGCAGTTTGAAAGTGTAACCCTCTTAAAATCCCGAAACTAGATTTAGATGTGTTGTGTTGACAAAAATCTAATTTTTTTGATATAAAATCTTCTAAAAGATCCTTTCTAAAATTTTCAGAAAAGAACCCTCTTTCATCTTCAATGATTTTCGGCTTACATAAGACTAAACCATCAATTTTCAATTTTTCAAATTCCATCTCTAATTTTTTTAAGATAATCGCCATATTGATTGTCTCCAATGTAATCTATAATCTCACGGAGTTTCTTATTGTTTATGTAGCCAAGTTTGTAAGCTATTTCTTCAATGCAGGCAATTTTTAATCCAGTTCTTTTCTCAATTGTATGAATATAATTAGAAGCTTCAAGCATTGATTCATGAGTCCCAGAATCAAGCCAAGTAAAATTTTTATCAAACAACTCTACAATTAAACTTTTGCTTTTAAGAAATGAATTATTAACAGATGTAATTTCAAGTTCTCCTCTATTGCTTGGCTTTATGTTTTTTGCAGTTTTAATTACATGATTTGGATAAAAATATAACCCTACAACTGCATAATTACTTTTAGGATTTTTTGGCTTTTCTTCTAGGCTTATAACATTACCATTCTTATCGTTTTCGACAACTCCATATCGAGATGGATTATTAACATAGTATCCGAAAATTTTTGCTTTTTTATTTTTTTCTACATCAGAAACCGATTTTTTAAGAATTTTAGTAAAACCGCTTCCATAAAATATATTATCTCCAAGTATTAAACAAACAGAATCGTTACCTATAAATTTTTCACCAATAATAAAAGCCTCAGCAATACCATTAGGTTTATTTTGTTCCTCATAACAAAAATTCATTCCTAAATGAGCCCCATTGGATAGGAGTCTTTTAAAATTAGGTAAATCCTCTGGTGTTGATATAATTAGAACATCTTTAATTCCTGCAAGCATCAAGACAGATAAAGGATAATAAATCATTGGTTTATCATGAATAGCAAGTAATTGTTTTGACTGACCAATTGTCAAGGGATAAAGCCTTGTCCCACTTCCTCCAGCTAAAATTATTCCTTTCATTTACTTAATTTATACGTTAACATTAATCCTCCTCTGTATGGTAATTCTTCTCCACTTTTATTGAACTTTCTTTTGTAATTGGTTATTGCAAATATTCTTTGTTCTTCTTTATTATAATATTTATAGTTTGATTGAGAAGATCCACCACCTATAAAAATTTCAAGGTTAAATTTTTTATTTTTTAAGGGTATTTTTTTTCCAATTGTTATTCCATAATATGCATTTCTTCCATATTGGTAGCTACCTTCTTCTTTATACTCACTTCCAGAGATATTAGCAATCCACCTCGGCAATCTTAAATTATACATTCCATAACCAACATGAGCACCAACGAAAAAACTTCTTTTATTATTCTTGTTCTTAGGGTAGAATCTAAATTCATTAAATATTTGAGTCATGTGAAAAGGAGAACCTTCTATATTATTATAAAATGATGCGCTTGTATCAAGTTGATAACCCAATCTTTCGGAAATTTTTACTTCAATTCCAATATTAGGAACTAAAAATGGTGCTGAAGCTAAATTAAATTTGAGCTCTGTTTGACTATTTACTGTAATTGAAAAAAGAAGTATAAAGCTTGTTAAATACTTAACCATACCGCAATTTATGTAATATTGGATTTTATCTAAAAAAAATGATAATTTTTTTCCAATTTAACCTATGAATGTCAATTTATTAGATTTTAGTTATCTTCGTTTTCCCTCTAATTTTAAGAGATGATAAAAAAAACAACAATATTATTTGCTTTAATAGCTTTAATTTTTGGTACTGAGGCTATTAAATCTCAATCATTTGGTGATTTTTCAAATGTTAACTTTATGGAACTAAATGATTCAGAAATCGACCTTCTTATACGAAGAGCTACTGCTCAAGGATTCAATCAGTTTGATCTTTTAAAAATGGCTAAATCTCAAGGTTATTCAGACTCTGATATTGAAATTTTAAATAAAAAGTTTAAATCAGCCCAAAATAAAGCATATGTTGCTGAAAATGCATCTACTCCTCTAGAAGACACTAGGCTAAGACAAAGATGGGAGGAAGAGATGGAAGTGTATAGAGAATTAAAGAGTGATATTTATGGTTATGAAGTTTTTAGAGGAAATACATTTCTTTCTTTTCAATCAAATCTTAACCTACCGACACCAAAAGACTATGTTTTAGGTCCTGGTGATAAACTTTTTATTGATATTTATGGACAATCAGAAAATTATTATCAAGCTGAAGTAAGTCCAGACGGAGATTTAATTTTAGAAAATTTTGGACCAATTAATGTTTCTGGTCTTACAGTTGAAAATAGCAAGAAGAGACTCCTTTCTAGATTAAAGAAGGTTTATACTGGAATAAATCAAAATAAAACTTTTGTAAATATTTCTGTTGGTATTCCTCGAGCAGTTAGAGTTAATATTGTTGGTGAAGTTAATCTTCCTGGTACATATAATTTCAGCGCATTCAATACTGTATACAATGCCATATATGTTGCTGGTGGAATAACTGAAAATGCCACTCTAAGAGAGGTTAAACTATTTAGAAACAATCAATTAGTAGATACAATTGATATATATAAGTTTCTAAATGAAGGTGATCAATCTTCTAATGTAAGATTAGAAAATAATGATTTAATTGTTGTAGGTCCTTACACTAATCGGGTTTTAATTTCGGAAGGTGTAAAAACACCAGGAAAATTTGAAATTAAAAATGGAGAAACTGTCTCGGATTTAATTAAATATGCTGGAGGATTTTCAGAAAACTCATATTCTAAATCTATCAGAATTACTAGAATTTTTGATGAAAAATATAAAATTGTTGATGTCTACAGTGATCAATTTGATTTTTTTGAATTGAAGTCAGGTGACAAAATTGAAGTTGATAAAATAATAGAGAAGTATGAAAACAGATTAATTGTAAAAGGATCTGTATATAAACCTGGTATTTATTCTCTAAGCGATAACATGACTATCAAAGATTTAATTGAAAAAGCTGAAGGATTACAACCAGATACTTTTATGGATAGAGGTTTCATTACAAGAACCAATGAAGATTTTTCAACTACAAATATTTCATTTAATGTGTTTAATCAAATTAAAGGGTTGGATAAACCAATATTTTTAGAAAAAGATGATGTTTTAAATATTATTTCTATTAATGATTTAAAAGATGACAATTATATAGAGATTTCAGGTGAGATCAATAAACCAGGTGTCTATCCATTTTCAAAAAATTTGAATTTAGAGGATATTATTTTATTGGCTGGAGGAGTTAGAAAAAATGCTACATTAAAAAGCATTGAGATTTCCAGAGTTAATTCATCAGAAAACTCACTTAGTTCTTCTGAAGTTTTTTATGTAGATATTGATAACTTAAATAGTGACTCAAACTTTCAATTAAAACCTTTTGACAATATAATAATAAGAAAAGACCCTAATATTGAGTACTTAAAGTTTGCAAGAATTGAAGGAGAAGTAAATTATCCTGGAAAATATGCAATTTCATCTAAAAAAGAAAGAATTTCTGACCTGCTTAAAAGAGCTGGAGGTCCTAATGAATATGCTTATTATGAAGGTGCAACTATTATAAGAAAAACAGAATTTGCTGAAGAGTTGTCCCAAATTCAAAACGAAATCAATGATTTAACTAAGTTGAGAGAAAAATTATCTCTTGATGAATCGCTTTTAACTGAATCAGAAAAGCTTTTAATCTCTAGAATTGATAATGATTTGGAGAAATTAAAATTAGAAAACAACTCGAATCAAGACTTTTCAAGTTTTGTTAAAAAGGAAAGAATAAATGAAATAGTAAAAAGAAACGCTATGTCTGAAGATATTCCTTTAGCAAAATCAGAATCAATAGGAATTAATTTAGATCAAATTATTAAGTCTCCTGGTTTAAAATCAGATTTATTACTTGAAGATGGGGATATAATTATAATACCAAAAAAATTAGAGACAGTAAGGCTTAGAGGAGAATTATTATATCCAACTACTGTTAGGCATTCACCATCAAGAGGATTAAAATACTATATTAATTCAGCGGGAGGATTTGATTTAAAGGCTAAAAGAGGAAGTACATATGTAGTTTATGCCAATGGTGATGTAGCTCGAACTAAAAAGTTTTTATTTTTCAATCTATATCCTAAAGCTGAACCTGGATGTGAGGTTATTGTGCCTAAAAAATCTGTGAAGAATCCATTAGCTGCTTCTCAAATTTTGAACTTTACAACTGGCCTTGCTGCTTTAATTTTAGCAATTAATCAGATTAACTAAATGGACAATCAAAAAGATTTCTCAATTTTATTTGTTTTTGAATCATTTATAAATTGGTTTAATTATATTTTTAGTAATGTTAGAAAAATAGCAATTTTAACTTCATCATTTCTAGTTATTGTTTTACTGTATAATTATTTAAAATCTCCTGTACATTATGCTAGAACCTCATTTGTTTTAGATAGTGAGTCATCCTCTAATTCTATTGGTGATATAGCCTCTTTAGCTTCTTTAGCTGGAGTTAATGCTTCTAGTTTTATTGATGCTAGTAGTCTTTTTCAAATTGATAATATTCAGGAGCTTTATAGATCATCTTCAATGTTGAAACAAACTTTGATGTCTAATTCCGTTTTTGAAAATAAAAATGAATTATTGATTAATAGATTTGGTAACGAAGAAAGTATAGACAAAAAATGGAATAAACTAGGTGTTAATTTTTCTAATAAATCTGTTTTAGAATCAAATTCACGATTACATGATAGTGTTTTGATGGAGGCTGTAAAAATTATTAAGGAAAAATATTTATTGGTTGATAAACCCAGCAGAAAGACAACAATTTTAGAGATTGGATTTGATCACAAAGATGAGTTACTTGCAAAGTCATTTAATGAGAATTTAGTATCAATTGTAAACAACTTTTATTTTAAAACCAAAACTCAAAAAACAGGTGAAAATTTGCAAATTTTACAAAGACAAGCTGATAGTGTAAAAAAAGTTTTAGATAAATCTATATTATTTTTAGCCGAGAAAGATCAAAGCATTCCTAATCCTAATCCTTTAACTAAAGTTTCATTAGTTCCTTATCAAAAAGCTCTTGTTGATGTTCAAGCCAACGGTGCAATATATCAGGAGATTGTTACACAATTAGAACTTGCTAAGGTAACTCACAGAAATAAAACGCCTCTTATTCAAATTATTGATAAACCTACTTTACCTTTAGAAAACTCTAGATTAAGATTTTTTGAATGTATAGTTTATGGACTTTTTGGTGGTTTTGTTATTTCCATTATATATTTTTCTTTAATTAGATTTTATCAATCATTAATTAAATAGTTTATTTTTATATAAACTACAATATGCCATTTGATATTAAATCAATCTTTTCAAAAAACTTTATAAATCTTACACTTAACCAAGGTGTTAACATCATTGCAACTTTAATTTATACACCTATTTTATTTCAAATTTTAGGAGAAGAGAATTTTGGATTAATTCAATTAGCTTTCTCTGTTGTTATAATACTATCAATTTTTGTGAGTTATGGATATAATTTAAATGGACCAATTAAAATAGTTCAATCACATGAAGCGAAAAAAGAAAATCTAATAATTAGTGAGATTTTAAATCTTAGGTTAACACTTTCAGTTTTAGTCTTTATTGTAAGTATTCCATTCATCTATTTATATCCAAATAATATCTATCAAAAAATTTTAATTTTCTCATATGTAATACTTTTAGCCGAAGCATTAAATCCTTTATTTTATTTACAGGGAATAAATAAAATTTTACCACAATCGATTTTGAATTTTTTCTCAAAATCAATGTATGTTATACTTATTATATTATTTATAAGCGATGCTGAAGATGCCTACCTAGCTAACTTTTTTTACGGTATTAGTATTACCTTTTTGTTTTTGATTTTTTGGATGAAGTTATTTTTAAGTTCAAGTAAATTTAATTACAGCTTTTCATTAAAAAAAATTATAATAAACCTTAAAGAAAATTTACACCTTTTTTTATCATCAACTTCAACGCATTTTACGGTAAACGGAGCTCTTATAATATTAAACTTATTTGTTAGCAACCAAGAATTGGGAAGATTCAGCTTAGCATATAAAGTTGCATTTATACTTAGAATGATACCGGTATTTTTTATTCAATCAATATTACAGCATGCCACTAAAATAAAAGATAAATCAAAAGATCAGTTTCATAAATTTCTATCAAATTATTTTAAGTTCGGATTATTAACTACTCTAATAATTGCAATTATTACTTGTTTTTTTTCTGATTTGATTATTGAAATTTTTGCTGATGAAAAAATTGATTACAGTTCTAAAATTTTGTCTTTATTGTCATTTATTCCATTTCTTGCAATGCTTAATTTTAAAAATGTGGTTTATATGCTAGTAAATGATTTGAAGTCTAAATTAAATAAAGCAACTTTCTACACTCTGTTGTTGTTCTTAATTAATTCATTGATTTTGACAAATATATATGGTGGATATGGCTTAGCTTATTCTTTATTATTGACAGAGATATTTTCTTTCTTAATTCATTACTTTTTAATTAATAGAAAATTATGATAAATTCTAAAGTTGCTGTAATTATAGTTAATTGGAAAAAATATGATATTACTTCAATTTGTATTGAATCAATTTTAAACTCTACAAATTCTAATTTTAAAATCATCTTAGTAGATAATGAAAGTGATAATAAAAAAGTGAAAAACTTTAAGTATAGAGACGAAATTAAAATAATTCAAAACAAAAAAAATGAAGGTTTTTCGAAAGCAAATAATATTGGAATAGATTACGCTTTAAAAAACAACTATGATTATACTATTTTGATTAATAATGATACCATAGTTGAAAAAAACTTAATTGAAGTTTTATTGAAAACAGCACAGGCTAAGAATCTTTCAGTTGTACAACCTTTAATATTAAAATATAATAGTAAAGTAATTTGGAATGCAGGTGGGAGAATCAATTATTTTTTTGGAAATTTTATCACAAGAAAGAAAGTAGGTAATTCTTTAAATTCATCACAAGAATTAACAGAATGGCTCACTGGATGTTGTTGTTTGTTTAAAACGAAAATTTTTAAAGAGATTGGAAAATTAGATGAAAGTTTTTTTGCTTATTATGAAGATGTTGATTTTTCATTAAGATTAAAAAAACATGGTTATAAAATAGGATTTACAGCAAAAACACATTTATACCATTATGAATCATTTTCCTCGACTTCTAATAATTCTAAAGGTGGTAAATTAAGCCCCTACATACATTATCTAAATATTCGCAATCATATCCTCATTTTAAAAAAGCATTCATATTTATTTAATCCGTTTGGAACAAGATTATATCAGATTTTTAAGATTATTTCTTATTCAATTTATTTTATTTTTAGACTAAGATTTACCAAATTGAATATGGTTTATAAAGGGCTGCTAGATTCATATAAAATAAAAATATGATTGTTTTAATTTCAATAGTATTCTTAACTATATACTTATTTGTTTTTTTTGAATCAATAAAAAAAATTTCTAGGGGAAATCTTGAATATATTTTATTTTACATATGCATTGGATTACCCTTTTATGCAACATTGCAAGCCCAAGTTTTTCAAATATTTGAAAATGAAACTTTTGTTAATCTTATAAAAATTTCAAAGGATTTAATTTTCTTTTATGCATTTATAATTTTTATAATTGGAAATAAAATTTCACTAAGTAAAAGAGCTTTTAGTTTTTCCTTATTAGATAAGTTGTTTTTAATATTTACATTTTTCATATTATTATATGCTTTAATTCCACTAGGAGAAGCAGATATATTTTCAAAAATAATTTATGCAAAGAATTTATTAATTATACCCTTAACCTATTGTATTGGTAGAAACATAACATTTGAAAATAGATTTTTTAATAAAATTATTAGAATATTTTTTTTATTAATTATCACTTCTTCATCCTTAGTTTTTTTGGAATTTTTGACATCAACTCATTTTCATACTTTAATTGAATATTCAAATTATAACTCAGTAGTAAATGAGATTGATCCTCAGGGCAATTATGGATTAAGTTGGTCATTTGAGTCTCAGGAATCAAGTCCTCGATACGCCTCATTCTTTGCTGATCCTTTAGAGTTTTCAGCATCACTTATTTTGTTTTTTTCATTCATATTATTTTATTTTCATACTAGTTTAAAGAGAGTTCATTTTATATTTCTTTTTCTCATTTTTATTTCGCTTTTGCTTTCTTTTTCTAGAGGAGCAATTGTTGCATGCTTAGGTGTGGTATTGTTTTCATTATTAATTCACGAGAAATATAAAATCTTATTATCTATATTCTTATCATCTATTGTTTTTTTATTTTTTTTATACAACTTCTCATCACAAGAAATTCAATATATTATTATCGATACCATAAAATTTGAAAACACTTCTAGTTTAGGTCATTTAATTGAATGGATTGAAGGTATACTTTCAATATTAGAGAATCCTTTAGGAATTGGATTGGCAATGAGTGGAAATGCGGGTGGAGTTGACCAATCTTTAAAAGTTGGTGGAGAAAACCAATTTTTAATTTTAGGTGTACAAATGGGAGCGATTACTTTATTTATTTACACTTTAATTTTATTTTATGTTATTACTAGAGCGATAAAAACTTTTCAAAATAGTAAGAACCATCAAAAACACATTTCATTTGTAGTTGCTTGTACGAAGTTTGGTTTACTACTTCCACTTTTAACAGCCAATGCAGAATTATACCTTTTTGTATCTTTAGCTACATGGTTCCTCGCAGGTAATGTTGAGTCAACTTACATAAAACAACTAGTTGAGAAAAAAAAGAGTTTATATTGATGTGTTTTATTATAAAACCGCACTCTCTGGGATTAAAACCTACATTGAGGAACTAGCTCAAGGATTAAATAAATATGGAAGGAAAGATATTGAATATATTTTTTCTCACGATATAGAAAAGTTAAAAAATAAACAGTTTTTTATCAATTCTAAATATAGATTAGTAAGATGGGCTTTTCAACTGCGATATCTAGTTTGGAAACAAGTTGTTTTGCCAATAAAATTATTTTCAAATTCAGCGGATGTTTTAATTTGCCCTGATTATGTTGCACCAATCTTTTCACCAACTAGAAAAATAGTAGTCATACACGATAACCTTTTTTGGAAATACCCTTTTAATTATCCAGTGCTGTGGCGTAATTATTTCACTAAACTAATAGAATGGGGAGTCTCTAGGAATTGTGAGCTAGTAACCACAAGTAAATATTCAAAAAATGGTTTAAAAAATATTTTTAATAATAAAATTAGTTATATATATCAAAGCTCTGAAAGAGTATATTTTAATAATATAACAGAAAGATCAAATGATTACATATTACACATTGGAACATTTGAAAAGAGAAAAGATTTATTGACTCTTGTCAAAGCATTTAAATTATTTAAAGACAACACCAAGTCAAATCTTAAATTGGTGCTGGCAGGATCAAAAAATTTTAATGGCAACAAACAGATTTATAGAGAGATTAAAAGATATATTTCAAAAAATAATTTAATATCATTTGTAATTATGCCTGGATATATAAATAAAAAACAGGTCTTTTATTATTATAATAATGCCTTTGCTTATGTATTTCCATCAATTGATGAGGGCTTTGGAATTCCCATTATAGAGGCTATGAGAGCCCAAGTACCTGTAATATGTTCGGATATTGAAGTCTTTAAGGAGATTGGGGATGATGCTGTGGTTTATTTTAAAAAACAAGATTATAATGATCTTTACAATCAATTGAAATTAATTTATAAGGATAAAACAATTGTAGAAAGACTTGTTTCAAAAGGTATTAAAAGAGCTTATTTATTTAATCAAAAAAACTTTATTAAAGCATTTGAAAAACTCTATTAAAAAAATATTAATCGCACATAGCTCAAATGATAACTACGGTGCTAGTAAAATTTTAATCTCTATAGTAGAAATTTTTATTAAAAATGGATTCGATATCTATTTGATGTTGCCAAATAATGGCCCTTTGAACAAAAATGAAATAATAAAAAAAACCAATATCAAAATTATAAAGCTAGGGGTTCTTAGAAAAAAATACATGAGTTTTTTTGGATTGATAAATCGTCTTTTTTTTATACTAAAGTCATCATTGTACATTAATAATTTTATAAAAAAGAATAAAATTGATTTAGTTTATAATAATACATCTACATTAATAAGTCCATCAATTGCAGCAAAATTATCTGGAATACCATCAACTTTTCATATTCACGAAATACCAAATAGCAATCCCATTTACTCAAGATTCATTACTACATTTCTAAATTTATTCACGAGAGAGATCATTTGTGTTTCAAAATCAGTTTATGATTTTTGGATTATGAAAGGACTAAAAAAAGATAAGGTAAAAATTATTTACAATGGATTCAAGATAAACAAATCCAAGTCTAAAATTCTCAGTAATGACAAAATAGTTTTTACAAGCATTTCAAGGATAATACCATATAAAGGCCATTCACTACTAATAAGGATATTTGACATGCTTTGTAAAAAAAATAAAAATGTTTATTTACAAATCGTAGGAGACACATTGCCTGAATATCAAAAATATTTAAATGATTTGAAAGTTGATATCAAAAAAAGAGGGTTAGATAATAAGATTAAGTTTCTTGGTTTTAGAAAAGATGTTATATCAATTTTAAATAAATCTAATTTCTTTATTCATACACCGATATCACCTGACCCATTTCCCACTGTTATTTTTGAAGCAATAAAGTGTAAAACACCAGTAATTACAAACAGTCTGGGTGGAGCTCATGAGATTCTTGATGGAGGCAAAAATGGATTAATTATTAAAAATGATTTAATTGAGGAATCTGTTCAAAAGATTTTTTCATATTTGGACAACAAAAAACAACAGAAAAAAAATGTTGAAAAAGCTTTTAATTATGCTTGTGATAATTTTTCACAAGAACAGTTTAAAAGAAAAATATTGAATTCGATTGGATAAAAAAATAAAAATTGCGATTATTGGTTCTAGAGGATATCCATACATTTATTCAGGATATGAAACATTAGTTAAAGAACTTTCTGAAAGATTAATAAAGAGTGGATATCATGTAAGAGTTTATTGTCATAGTTCACTATTTAAAAAAAAACCAAGACAAGTTAATGGAGTTGAATTAGTATATACTCCGTCAATTAAATCTAAAGTTTTTTCACAATTGTATAATTCATTTTTTTCATTTATTCATGTATGTTTTTCTAAAATTGATATTGTTTTTGTAGTAAACTCAGCAAATGGTCCTTTTGGCTTAATCACCAAATTATTTCGAAAGCCAACTGTTATTAATGTTGATGGTTTGGAATGGCTTAGACCAAAGTGG
Source organism: uncultured Bacteroidota bacterium (assembly GCA_902546095.1). Lineage (GTDB taxonomy): Bacteria > Bacteroidota > Bacteroidia > Flavobacteriales > Flavobacteriaceae > Eutrophosalina. Next base: position 4,266 of record CACCIQ010000018.1, on the reverse strand, counting down.
AAAGGATTGGGATCAATTTATTTCAAATGGGCTTCTAAAATGTCTACTCTTTTTTATGACCAAATTATTAATGATTCTGACGAAATGAGAAATATTTATTTAAATCTTTTTAAAAAAGATTCCAAGGTTATTGCTTATGGTGCAAATATTAGAAAATCAGAATCTCCGAAATTAATCAACAAATTGAATTTAAAAAAGAGAGAATATTATTTGATTATTGGAAGGTTAGTTCCTGATAACAATGCGGATATAATTATAAATGGCTTTATCAGATCAAATTCAAAAAAGAAATTAGTTATTGTTGGAGATGTACCTTATAAAGATTCTTATGCTTCTAATCTAAAAAAAATAAATGATGAGAGACTGATTTTTACTGGCTACATTACGAATCAAAATCTATTAGCTGAATTGTACCACAACTGCTATGTCTATATTCACGGCCATGAGTTTGGCGGAACAAACCCTACTATGATTAAGGCAATGGCTTATGGCTGTTCTATTTTGGCTTTGGATACAGTATTTAATCAAGAAATGCTTCAAAAAGGTAAGTTTGGTATGTTTTTTAATAAAAATTTCTTTTCAATAACTAATATGATTGATTATTGTGAAAAAGAAAATATTTTAATGAGTAAGTTTAGAAAACAATCTGTAAATGGAATTACTCAAAAATACAATTGGGATTTTGTTACCAGTCAGTACTTAGAGGTTTTTAAATCCTTAATTTCCTAAAGGAATTTTGTAGCTTAATTTCAAATTAATATGAAAATTATTCTTATCAATTCCTGGGATATAATATTTTGTAGGATCTTCTTTTAAACCCCATTGATAATTTAAACTTCTAATATAAATAGCATCCATGGATAGCCATAAATTTTTAATTTTTGATTGATATTTTAAGTTAATATTATAATCTTTCCAATATCTCCTAAAGTCTTTAGAGTTTTCAAATGCCATATAATAGAAATCATTATCATGGTGTATTATTTCTAGTCCAAGTGTAATTTTTGATTTTTCTTTCATTTTGGTCAAAGAAATGTATTGTGAATTACTACCTGGGCCAATACCAGCTCCTAAAACTTCACCATGATTTGTAAAACCATCAAATACAAACCCGTGCATATACCATGAATTAGCATTTCTTAATAGTCTGCCTCCAGTTTGCTCCATTTGAGTCCACTCAAAATTAAGTTTAACAGAATTTTTAAGAAAATATTTCTGTAATCCAAGAGTAAATGCTCTAGCATGTCTTGAATCTAAAAGAAGATCCCTTATATTTACTTTAGAGTCATTGAAATAATATTCAGTATAAATTTCAGTATTGGATTCTTTCCATAGCCATCTAAAGAAAAGACCTGCTGCTTGATCTGTTTGATCCTCATGGCTCGCATTTTGATCATTTTTTCTAAATAAATTTGAAAAGACGGGAAAATAATTAGTATTTCCATTCATCCAAGTATATTTTCCTTCAACCAGAGCGCTGTAGAACTGCACCCACCTAACATAACCAAGACTCAGACCATCAATCCATTTTGGAGAATACGAAAACATTAATGCTTGCATGTATCTCCAATCATCTGTTTCACCTAATTGGTTTATTTTAGGGACATAAATTGGTCTTCCAGCGTTTGTTCTCTGATAGCCTGATTGATTGTATCCAGAACTTTCAAGTCTTCCACTAATAAGTTGCCATTCAAAATTTCCAATTTTAGTTTTTATTGGTTTAATAGTATTGAAAGAAATGTGTTTAAATCCTCTGGCGTGATTACTCATCATTATACTATTTCTTATTGATGGACCCCACCAAACATTTTCATTAGATATACCTAAACTAAGATTTTTAAAATTAAGTTTTATGCTTGACTGCCCAATATATGTTGAATTGTGTTTTTCGTTTCCAAATTTTTCAGGGATATCAATTCTGTTCCACAGAAGATATCTCCTTTCCCAGATAACATCTCTATGACCCTCCCAGAATCCTTCAAAATTTTCATTTTCAGCGAAATGATGTTCTGGTTTAAGTGTTATTTCTAGTGGTCCAATTTTTGCAAAAATACCAGGGCTTATAACATGTTGATATCCTCTATTTGGAATCATTGTCCCGTTATTTCGATTGTATGGATGATTTGAATTGAATTCTAAGTTATAATCAATGGGTAGAATTTTAAAATTAATTTTTCCATTTAAAACCTCAAGAAAAGTAGGAGCATAGTTTTGTAATTGTAATATTTTGATTTCATCGGAATCAAAGTTTCCTAAAGAAATCGGTTTAAGACCAAATGATAAATCTGAATTTATATTTCCAATTAATTGTTGATCTCTTATGTTCTCAATGATAGAACTTTGGTTAAGATTAATAGATTGTCCATTCAACTCTGAAATAAAATAGAAAATTATAAAAAACAATAAGTTTTTTTTCATTCGTAATTTATAACTCTTATTGAAATGTTATCCATTGACCAGCTTTCATCACATTTTTGTTTCGGAATTCCTTTGTCATCAATTGCATTTGGTTGCCAAAGCTCATCATAAAACCTTATTACTACAGCTTTTCCTGAACTTTTAAATCCTTTTTCAATTTTGTATAAACTAGTGGATGGCCCTCCAAAATATCCATTACATTTCCTTGGGAGATCTGTTGTGAATGAGCCTGTTTTTGGATTATGTGAAAACGGGTATAAATTAGGATAGGATTGTTTCAAACAATAATTACCGAAACAAGGACTGTTTGAAAATGTAGTCTCATATTTATAGTAGTCAGGGTCATTGTAAAGATCCATTTCAGGTTTAAATTCCATGATCCATTTGTCTGGAACTCTACTTTCCTCAGAATTACCATTAAAATTACCATCCCATGATCCATGAATGTACAAATCAAAGGAAACAAAAACATAGTCATGATCGCCTACATCATCTAAGTGAATTGTAAATCCGTCGTTATTGAAATCCCCTATAACTCTAGTGTTATTAAATGTAGACAAGCCTCCACCATCAATATTTGATAAATCATCGTTTTCAAATGAATTTTCATAAACTAAAATATCAGAACTTATTTCAGGATATGAACAAGTGTAAAAAAATGATAACAATGATAACAGGAACATTTTTTTCATTGACATAAAATTACATTAATATATTTAATTAAAATTTGATTAATTTGTTTGAGTGAAATACAAATTAGTATACATCTTAATACCATTTTTATTAGCTTGTAAATCTGATGAACTAGATTGTTGTGACCAATTAATAAAGAAACTTCCAGAAATAAAGATTGAGACCAAGGATAACCAGGATATAATTTCTAAGGATGACTATATCACAGGTACTTTTGAATTTTTTTCTAATGATTATGAGTTTGAAAACTTTTCTCTTCCAATTAAGATTAGAGGAAGAGGAAATTCTACCTGGAATTTTCCAAAAAAATCCTATCAATTTAAGTTTGATGAGAAGTATAATTTATTTGACATGCCCGAAGATAAAAAGTGGTTGATGTTAGCAAATTATTCAGATAAAACTATGATCAGAAATGCTGTAGCGTTTGAATTAGGTTATTTGAGTAGTTTAGATTGGTCCCCAGGATCTCATTTTGCAGAAGTTTCAATAAATGGTAAATCAAATGGTTTATATCAATTCACTGAAAAAGTTGAAACAGGGGATTCTAATAGGGTGAAAATTGGTGATCAAGGCTATTTGCTAGAGGTTGACCAACTTGATAGAATTGATGATGATGATATAGCTTTCTGGACCAATAAAAAATTGTTATTTGTAGTTAAAGATCCTGATCTAGAATGGGGCTCAATTGAGCTTGAAGAAATTGAGTCTTATGTCAATAAAACCGAAAATATTTTATATAGTGAAACATTTAAAGACCATGATCTAGGATATTCCAAATATATTGATGTTGACTCTTTTGTGGATTGGTATATAATTAATGAAATATCAAAAAATAATGATGCAATATTTTTAAGTAGTGTTTACATGAATTATGTCTCAGGAGGTAAACTAAAAATGGGTCCTATATGGGATTTTGATATTGCATTTGGAAATATAAATTTTAATAACAATGAAAAATTTGATGGATTTTGGATTAAAAATGCTCTTTGGATTGAAAGACTTTTTGATGATGAAAAATTTGTTAATAAGGTTAAGTCTCGATATAAATATTTTTATAACAACAAGAATTTTATATTAGAAAAGGCTCGGTCCTATTCTAATCAAATTAAAGAATCTAGGATAAATAATGAATCCGTTTGGAATATTTTAGGAAAG
>CACCIQ010000017.1 GCA_902546095.1 uncultured Bacteroidota bacterium | reverse complement strand
TTGGACAAATACGCTAAAATGATGGCATCTGGCAGGCAGAATTGTGTTAAAATACCAGGAGAATTAATTAATTTAAAAGATGGAGAGATTTTTTTAGATGAAGAAAAAATGATTTCATTTGTAAATGTATTTCTTAAATATGGTTTTAAATATTTCGAGTCCCCACATCTCTTAGGTAGAGGTAAAAATGATGACTGGGGAAATCCTGAACTTATTACAAAACTCAGAAATGTAGGCTATTATACTGATGAAGGAAAAAATGAAATAGAAATTGTCACTAAAAAAATCAAAAAATTTACTGAAAAGTATAACTTAACAAAGCAATGGTTACAACATATTGCCGATGAGCCTACATCTGTTAATGCTAAATGCTATTCCGATGTCTCAATGCAAATCAAAACAATCTATCCTGAAATTAAGATAATGGAAGCAACAAATACTAGAGAAAGCTTAGGTAATGCAATTGATATTTGGTGTCCAATAATTAATGATTTTCAAGAAAATGAAGATTTTTTTAGATCAAGAGAAAAGTTGGGTGAAAAAGTACTTGTTTATACATGTTTGGTACCTGGAGGAAAATGGCTAAACAGGACATTAGATATGGAAAAAATTAGACAAGTTTATTTTGGTTGGGGTGGTTCAAAGTATAATACTATGGGCTATTTACATTGGGGTTTGAACCAATATAAAGCTGATCCTTTTACTCAAAGTGTTATAAAACATCCATCTCCAATTGCAGGTCCAAATAATTTCCTTCCGGCAGGAGATACTCATGTTATATACCCTGGTGAAGAGGGCCCTTTATCATCTCTTAGGTTTGAAGCTCACAGAATTGGATGTGAAGATTATGAGTTATTAGAAATGTTAAAAAAAATTGATTTTGATTTTCATAAAAAGATAATTGATAAAATTTTCATAAACTATACAACATATTCAACTAGTCTAAAAAAATATAAACGAATAAAAAAACGAATATTAAAAACTGTTAGCCTATGAAAAATTTAAAATATATAATCATATTTTTTATTTTCTCTAATTTGATATTTTCTCAGGGAGTTAAAACATTTTTCAAGAGTCCTGAGGGTAAATTTTTTATATCTTCTGATTTACACATACATACAGTATTTTCTGATGGATTAGTTTGGCCAACTGTAAGAGTTGATGAAGCGATTCGTGATAGCATAGATTTAATATCACTAACTGAACACATTGAATACCAATCTCATATAGTTGATATACCGCATCCAAACAGAAACAGATCATTTCAAATAGCTTCTGGATATGTTCAGAAACAACCCTTGGCTGTTGTTCATGGAACAGAAATTACTAAGGGCATGCCACCAGGTCATTATAATGCAATTTTTGTAAATGACGTTAATAAATTTTTTGATTTAGACAAAAAACCTAAAGAATTTATGGATGCAATAAAAGAAGCTAATAACCAAGATGCGTTTGTTTTTTGGAATCATCCTCATTGGGAAGCACAAAGAAGTGATGGCATAGCAAGACTTGACCCAATTCACAAAGAAATAATTAAAAAGAAATATTTACATGGAATTGAAATTGTAAATATGTTTACTTTTTCTGAGGAAGCGATGCAGATTGCATTAGAAAATAACCTTACTATGATTGGCACAAGTGATGTTCATGTCCTTATCGATTGGGATTTTAAAAATGAAAGAGAAAGTTATCATAGGCCTTTAACTTTTATAGTAGCTGAGAATAGAACAATAAAAGCAACTAGTGATGCTTTATTTCAGGGTAAAACTTTTATTTGGTTCCATGACTTGATTATTGGAAAAGAAGAAAATCTATATGACGTAGCTAGTGAGAATCTAAGTGTGATTAGTGAAGGTTATAATAGTGGTGGAATGTTTAGTGCTGAAAAACTATTGAAAGTAAAATTAATAAATCATTCCGTAGCACCTATTCAACTAAAATATTTGGGTGAATTTACCTTTCACAGTGATTTTAATTTCATAGATCTAGCTCCTAAATCTGAGAAAGAGGTCTATATTAAAACTAAAAATATTTTGACAACCTTAGACCTTCCTTTTGAAATTTTGAACTACGTAATAGCTCCAAAAACAAACTTAAAAATCAATAAAAAAATAAATATAGAATGAAAAATGTATTTTTTGTAATTGCAATATTTTATACAATAAACCTCAATTCTCAAACTGATTTAAACTATTATTTTGGTAATACAAATAATTTTAATGAATCTATACCAAAACCAAGTGAAGTAATAGGTCATGAAGTAGGTGAATGGCATGTAACACATGACAAACTAGTTCAGTACATGTATGCATTAGCTAATGCATCAAAGAGAATAACAATTAAAGAGACAGGTAAAACTTATGAAAGCAGACCACTATTGATTTTAAAGGTCTCATCTGAAGAAAATATTAAAAATTTAGACTTGATTAGAAATAATCATTTAAAAATATCAAATGGTGCTAAAAAATCCGACTTTGAAAATATGCCTGCAATTGTTTACCAAGGTTACTCAGTACATGGAAATGAAGCAAGCGCAGCTAATGCTGCTTTGTTGGGCTTATATTATTTGGCTGCATCAAATGATACTGAAACGTTAAAAATTCTGAACAACACTGTTATTTTATTTGATCCATGCTTAAATCCTGATGGATTACAAAGATTTGCTACATGGGTTAATTCTAATAAAAATTTAGTACCAAATCCTGATAATAGTGACAGAGAGTTTAGCGAAGTTTGGCCTGGCGGAAGGACAAATCATTATTGGTTTGATTTAAACCGTGACTGGTTACCGGTTCAACTTCCAGAATCTCAGGCTAGAATAAAAACATTTACAGAATGGCTGCCAAATATAGTTACTGACCACCATGAAATGGGGACAAATTCTACATTCTTTTTTCAACCTGGTGTTCCATCGAGAGTAAATCCATTGATTCCTAATTTAAATCAAGAGTTAACAGAAAAAATTGCAAAATATCACGCTGATTATTTAGACAAAATTGGAAGCTTGTATTACAGCAAAGAAGATTATGACGATTTCTATTTTGGTAAGGGATCAACATATCCCGATGCAAATGGTGGCATTGGTATATTATTTGAGCAAGGTAGCTCCAGAGGACATATACAAAATAGTCAAAATGGTGTTCTTACGTTTCCTTTTGCCATACGAAATCAATTAACTACAACATTATCAACACTAAAAGCTGCTAGTTCGCTCAAAAATGAGCTTCTTGCTTATATGAATACCTTTTACGTTAACAATTTTAATGAAAGTGCTAAATCAAAATATAAGGGAATTGGTTTTGGAAATAATCAAGATAAAACCAGTAGTTATCAACTAGCAAAAATTCTTAAGGCTCATAAAATTGACATTTTTGAGACTAATGATCAAAAATTTAAATATTATGTGCCCATTAAGCAAAAAAAATCAAAATTGATAAAAGCAATGTTTGATACGCAAACAAAGTTTGAGGATAGTCTGTTTTATGATGTTTCTGCGTGGACTTTTCCATTAGCATTTAATTTGAATTATGATTTTCTTAAAGAAAGTTTAGAAGGAAATAAAATATTTGAAAAACCAGTTGGAAAAGTTAGTGATTTTTCAACCTACGGATATTTAATCAAACCACATGATTATAATATCCCAGCATTTATCAATTATTTACAAGAAAAAAAAATAAGATTAAAATCAAGCAGTAAATCATTCAAAATAAAAAATAATTATTTTGATTATGGAAGTATCCTTATTCCTGTGGAAGGTCAATCTCAAAAACCTGAGAAACTTTTTAATCTTTTGACTAATATTTCTAATAAAACAGGAATTGATGTTTACGCATTATCAAGTGGATATGAGGATAATATAGGTGTTGGTTCCAATTCTTTTACAACTATTATAAAACCAAAGGTTGGATTGATAGTTGGAAATGGTGTTAGAGCATATGATGCAGGAGAAATTTGGCATCTTTTTGATACAAGATATAAGATCCCAATAACTAAAATTGATATAAAAAATTTGAATAGAGCAAACCTATTGGAATACTCTCATATTATTCTACCAAGTTATTCCGGAAAAAATATTGACATTAAAAAAATTGAAAACTATTTAAAAAATGGAGGTAATTTAATTGCATACAGAAGTTCAATTAATTGGCTTAAGGAAAATAAAATTATCAATATTGATTTTCTTAAAAATGATAAATATGCTTCTAATGTTTCCTTCGAAGACAGAGGAAAATTTACTGGATCACAAGTTATTGGAGGTACAATTTTCAATACAAAAATTGATAAAAGCCATCCTATTAATTTTGGTATTATAAATGATAATCTACCAACTTTTAAAAACAATACTATTTTTATGAAACCTGAGAAAAATAGTTTCAATAATCCTATTCAATACTCAAAAAATGCACTACTTAGTGGGTATATTTCTGATGATAATTTAGAATTATTAATTAATAGCGTACCATTCAAAATAAAAAGATATTTATCTGGAAAAATTTTCTTATTTGCTGATAATACTAACTTTAGAGCTTTCTGGTATGGGACAAATAGATTATTGATGAATGCTGTTTATTTATCAAATAAAATGTGATATTGAATTTTTTAAAACCTTACACTAAAGAATTTTCATATAACCTAAAACTAGCATATCCAGTAATTATTGGAATGATAGGTCATACACTAGTGGGATTTGTAGATAATGCTATGGTTGGTCAATTGGGAACATCTGAGTTAGCTGCAATATCACTAGGAAATAGTTTTGTGTTTTTAGCAATGTCTTTTGGTATTGGATTCTCAACTGCAATCACACCTTTAATTGCAGAAAGTGACGCGTTAAAAGACAATAATAAAACAAAATCCATTTTGTCAAATGGTATAATTATTTGCTCGATTTTAGGGTTTATTTTAACTGTTTTAGTTTTAATTTCAAAACCAATAATATATTATATGGGTCAGCCTGAAATAGTGGTTACTTTAGCATACCCTTATATAACGTTAGTAGCAATATCCTTGTTTCCATTAATTATTTTTCAATCATTTAAACAATTTTCTGATGGATTATCTTTTACAAAAATTGCAATGATTTCTACTGTAATTGCTAATATCATTAATGTTGTCTTAAACTATATTTTAATATATGGGAAATTTGGTTTCCCCAGATTAGAGTTAGTTGGTGCAGGTATTGGGACATTAATATCAAGATTTATTATGGTTATAATTATAATATACCTTATTAAATCTAATCCAAAAATAAATCAATACATTGATAAGCTATTTAACCTAAAATATTCTTCAAAAATTATAAATAAAATTGTGAATCTTGGTTATCCATCTGCATTACAAATGATGTTTGAAGTTGGATTTTTTATCTCAGGAATATGGGTTTGTGGAATTATAGGAGTTAACCATCAAGCTGCAAATCAAATTGCACTTAATTTATCTTCATTAACATTTATGGTTGCATTAGGCCTAAGTGTTGCTGCTACAATAAGAATTGGAAATCAAAAAGGACTTAGTGATTACATAAACCTTAAGCGAATAGCAATATCAATATTCTTAATTACAATTCTAATTGAAATTATATTTGCTATAGTATTTATTATTTTCTCTGACTTATTACCCTGGCTTTATTTAGATAATAACGAAAGTTTTGATGTTTTAGAAACTGTTAGTATTGCTTCTAAATTATTAATAATAGTAGCTTTATTTCAAATCTTTGATGGAATACAAATTGTTGCTCAAGGTGCCTTACGTGGTATTCAAGATGTAAAGATACCATCAGTTATTTGTTTTTTATCATACGTGGTTTTTGGTGTCCCAATTATGATTTACCTTGGATTATATACACATCTTAAAGCCACAGGTGTATGGATTGGTTTTTTAATAGGTCTCTTAATAGCATCTATTTTGCTTTCAATAAGATTTTTCAATAAATGTAACTTGGAAATAAAAAAATAGTGACCAAGGAAGGATTCGAACCCTCAACCCTCAGAGCCGAAATCTGATGTTCTATCCAGTTGAACTACTTGGCCATTAATGTATTATGAAAGATTTTTCCGGACTATCTGTGAAATTGTTTTTCCATCAGCCTTACCTGAAAGTTCTTTTGTTGCCAAACCCATAACTTTACCCATATCTTTCATTCCTGAGGCATTTATTTTGCTTATAATTTCACTTACAATTTTTTCTATTTCAATCTCCGTCAACTGTTCAGGTAAAAACTGTTTAATTATATCAGCCTGATCACTTTCAATTTTAGCTAACTCAGGTCTATTTTGAGATAAATAAATATCTGCACTTTCTTTTCTTTGCTTAACTAATTTGCTAAGGATTTGAATTTCATCATTTTTAGAAAGATCTCCTGAGCCACCCTTTTTTGTATTGAAAATAAGAATAGAGGATTTTATGGCCCTTAAAGATTCTAGTGAAACAGAATCCTTATTTTTCATTGCTTCTTTTATTTTATTATCAATATTTTCAGAAAGTGTCATAAATTAATCTACATTATCGTGTAGGAATGAATTTTTAGAGTTTATATCTAAATTACCATCATTATCTTCATCTAGTGAAGATAAGGTAACTGAACTATCAAAGCTCTCATCTAAATCAATACCAGCTCTTTTATAGGCAGGTTCGTTTTCCATATCCTCTACTTTTCTTTGCTTTACAAATTTATAATTAAATTCTTTTAATTTAATTTTTCTCTCTTCAGTTCTTTTTGCTAAACCATCTACAATAGGGCTATTCAAAGGATTAATTTCTTTATTGGAATTTAATTTTTCATCTTTCATGCTATCATCAGCAACAACTTTAGAATTTTTTTCATCAACGACTGTGTATGGAATAATTTGGACAGGATCAATAACTTCAATTTCATTTATATCTTCTTCTAAAATATGGATAACCTTATCATTTTCAAGCTTTTTGGAATGTGGAAAATCAAACTTTAATTCATTACTTATTTTTACAAATTCTGGTTCATTAACCTCAATATCATTCAAAATTCTGCTATCAATTAAATCTATTTTTTCATCAACAAGTTCATTGATATTTGAAACTGATTCAAATTCAATATCTATATTCTTAATTTCATCATTAGTTTTAACAAAATCATCACTTTGAATTTCATCAATATTAAAATCTATATTTTTAAAATCGATCTCATCAGATGAAAATTCAAATTGGTCAGAAGGTTCCTCGTCTTTAAAATTCTCTATAATTTCGGTTTCATCATCCAAATTATAAATAGTTTTCTTTGGTTCAATATGCAAGATTTCATCTTGTTGTTTCATATCGAATCCAGTAGCTATAACAGTTACAGTTATTTCTTCACCCAAATTTGGATCATCACCAATACCCATAATAATATTTGCATTATTTCCAGCTTTTTCCTGAATGTAATCATTAATAATACCTATTTCATCAATTGTAACTTCACTAGATCCCGATACAATTAACAGTAAAACATTTTGTGCTCCATCAATTCTATTGTCATTCAGTAACGGCGAATCCAATGCATTTGAAACTGCATTTAATGCTCTTTTTTCACCTGAGGAATTATATGATCCCATAATAGCATTTCCACTTTTTGAAAGAACTGTTTTGGCATCCTTTAGATCAATATTTTGTGTGTAGTGATGGGTTATAACTTCAGCAATTCCTTTAGCTGCTGTAGCTAATACTTCATCTGCCTTAGAAAACCCTTCTTTTACTCCTAAGTTTCCATATATATCTCTTAACTTATTATTATTTACAACTATTAATGAATCAACATTTTTTCTCAATTTTTCCAAACCCTTATTTGCATGACTCATTCTAATTTTACCCTCGAATACAAAAGGCATTGTTACAATACCAACGGTGAGAATATCCATTTCCATAGCCAATTTTGAAATAATTGGAGCTGCGCCAGTTCCGGTTCCACCTCCCATACCAGCAGTAATAAATACCATTTTAGTATTTTTTTCTAATAATCCCCGCATTTCATTTAAACTTTCAATTGCAGCCTTTTCACCAACGACAGGATCAGCACCCGCACCCAGTCCCTCAGTCTCTTTTATTCCTAATTGAACCTTATTAGGAACAGGACTATTTTCAAGTGCTTGAGAATCTGTATTGCAAACTACATAATCGACACCCTTTATGCCTTTATTGTACATATAATTAATTGCATTGCTACCACCTCCACCAATTCCAATAACTTTAATGACATTACTTTGGTTCTTGGGAAGTATAAATTCTATATTATCAAACTGATTTTCTTTATTCATAATTGTATTATTCTGCGTTTTCTAAAAAGGTTTTTATTTTTTCTGTAAATTTTTCAAATATTGACTTTGATGGATCAGTACTTGTTCCATTTGAACTAACTTCAGTTTCATTTTCATAATTTTTATCAATTTCATCGTTTTCAAGATTTGATTCCAATGGTTTACTTTTTCTTTTTTCCATGGAATTCATAACAAGTCCAACTGCCGTTGCAAAGGTTGGATTTGAAATTTCTATTGAGTTATTTCCAGCCAAATGTTCATTTGGCAAACCAATCCTTGTATCCATTCCTGTAACATACTCAACAAGTTGCTTTAAATGCTTTAATTGACTCCCTCCGCCTGTTAAAACAACTCCAGCAATCAATTTTTTCTTTTGATCTTCATGTCCATAGTTTTTTATTTCCATGTAGACTTGCTCAATTATTTCAACAACTCTTGCATGAATTATTTTTGAAAGATTCTTTAAAGAAATTTCCTTTGGATCTCTTCCTCTAAGGCCTGGAATTGAAACAATTTCATTGTCTTTATTCTCACCCGGCCATGCAGATCCAAATTTAATTTTTAATAACTCTGCTTGCTTTTCAATTATTGAACAACCTTCTTTAATATCATCTGTAATAATATTACCACCAAAAGGAATTACAGACGTGTGTCTTATTATACCATCTTTAAAAATTGCTAGGTCTGTCGTACCTCCCCCAATATCAATTAGTGCTACTCCAGCTTCTTTTTCTTCTCTACTCAAAACAGCGTCAGCTGATGCTAGAGGTTCCAGTGTAATTCCATCAAAATCAATTCCTGAGCTTTTTACACATCGAGCAATATTCTTTATGGAGCTAACCTGACCCACAACCACATGAAAATTTGCTTCCAATCTTCCGCCAAACATTCCAACGGGTTCCTTAATTTCACTTTGACCATCTATTTTAAACTCTTGTGGAAGAACATGTATAATTTCCTCTCCAGGCATCATTACCAACTTGTAAACCTGATTAATAACCTTTTCAATGTCTTTTATATCGATAACCTCATCCGAGTTCTCTCTTGTTATATAATCGCTATGTTGTAGACTTCTTATATGCTGACCTGCTATACCAACAATAACTTTATCAATTTTTTCATTAGAATTATTTTCCGCTTCATTAATAGCAGATTGTATAGATTGAATCGTTTGACTAATATTATTTACAACACCCCTATGAACCCCTAAACTTTTCGATTTTCCAACTCCAATAATCTTTAACTTATCATATTCATTTATTACACCGATCATTGCAACAATTTTTGTAGTTCCAATGTCAAGTCCAATGTATAATTCTTTTTTTTCCATTTTATTTTTTTTGTACAATTACCTGGTTAGTAAATTTTAAATTTATTTTTTCTGCTTCTTTAATAGAATTCGAATCAGATTTTGCAGCGTAAAAAAGTTTGTAGTTTGTTAACTTAGACTCAATATTATCTAACAAACCAAATTCTATTACATAATCGAACAGTTTTGGCTTGATATAAATTTCAAGAGAATCTGAAAAAATATAATTAAAGTGATTTTTGAAAAAATCATCATTCATTATTGTATTTCCAAGTCTAGCAATTTTTTGATTATCTAGTGAATCTAAATTTCCAAAAAATGCTATTACTTTTGGTGAATTTATTTTTGACTTTGAGATAATTATACCTTCATTATCTAAATAAATATTATCATTTTTAATTTCTATAACAGGATTTCTTTCGCTAATTTGAATTACAAGAGGCGAGTTAATTCCATAAAATGCATTAGACATTTTTAAATAATCGATATTTTTCAATTCATTTTCAATTTTATTTAAGTCAACATCTAGAGTTAACATAGAATCTTTAATTAGATTTTTTTTCTTTAAAAAATTAAAAACAGAGTCTTTAGTAATTAAAGTGAGAGAATCATTAACTATGCTATTTACATTAATATAAACTGATCTATTACCATGTTTATAGTTTGAAAAAATCATTGATGACAATAATAAAATTGAAAAAACTGATATTGTTAAAATTTTCATTTTCATAAGTTTTCAGCTAATGTCTTTTTAATTAATTCTACCTCATCACCAATATCTCCTGCCCCCATTGTCACAATTAGTTCTGAACTATCAGATTTTAGTAATTCTGGAATTTCAGATTTTTTTATTATCGATTTGTTTTCATTCTCAATTATATCATAAATTGATTTTGAGCTAATGCCATCAATTGGCTCCTCTCGAGCAGGATATATATCCAACAATACTATTTTATCAAACTTCTCTAAAGCTTTGGCGAAATCAATTAAAAAATCTTTTGTTCTGGAAAACAAGTGAGGTTGAAAAATTACTAGGTTTTTTAAACCAGGATATAATTTACTAATTGAATTATATACTGATAAGATTTCACTTGGATGGTGAGCATAATCATCAATAAAAACCTTGGGTTTAATAAGTTCAAGTGAGAATCTTCTTTTTATTCCTGGAAATGATTTTAAAGCTTTTAATATGGTATTAATATTAATATTTAAATTTAATGCTATTATAAATGCAACCAATGCGTTAAGTGCATTATGAGTCCCCAACATATTAAAAATAATATCCTTGTAAATTTTTTCATTTATTTTAATATCAAAAGTTAATTTTCCTGAGACATTTTTTATGTTGATTAATTGAGCATCAGAATCGGAATTCAATCCAAAAGTAAACCCATTAAAATCCAAATTGGAATCATGAAATAATATTCCGTCTTTTTTAAGATTATCTGAAAATTTTTTAAATGATTTTTTTAAATCATTAAAATCAGAATATATGTCATAATGATCACCATCAACATTTATAATTGATGCTACATTAGGATGTAGTTTTAAAAATGTTTTATCATATTCATCAGCTTCAACAAGGAAAATTTCATCACCATTTAATATAATGTTAGTTTCATAATCCTTTAAAACACCTCCCACAAAAGATGTAAAATTTAATCCAGCACTATACATGATATGGGCTAAAATTGATGTGGTAGTAGTCTTACCATGGGTTCCTGCTATTGCAATACAGAATTTGGAATTAACAATTTCAGCCAATAAATCAGATCTTTTAACAACTTTATAATTATTTTTTTTGAAATAATTTAAAATACAGTTCTTATTACTTATTGCTGGGGTATAAACTACCAGAGTGTTAGAATTATTGATTAAGTCAAAGTCAATGATCTCTTTATCATCTTTATGTGAAATATCAATACCTAATTTTATTAATCTTTTTGTGATTAATGAATTATCTCTATCATATCCTGAAACATTCTTTCCGATTGAATGAATATACTCAGCAACAGCTGACATTCCAATACCTCCAATGCCAATAAAATAATATTTATTATAATTTAAATAACTCATTTTATATACTGTTTAATTTCATTCACAATAATTTTTGATGCATTTGGTTTTGACAAAGATGCGATCTTGTCAGAAAGAGATTTTTTATAAACATCACTAATAAAAATCTTATTAATAATTGATTTGAGTTTGTATTCTATTTCATCCTCTTCAACATACTCAGCTGCACCAACATCATAAAGTTTTCTTGCATTTTTAGATTGATGATTTTCTGCAACATTTGGTGAAGGGATAAAAATGACTGGTTTTCCAACAAAACATAATTCTGATATTATACTTGCACCAGATCTTGAGATAATTAAATCTGCAGATGAAAATGCTTTATCCATATCATTAATAAATGGTAAAATTTTTAAAAACTTATTATCAAAATTTTTGTAGTCATCATAATATCTAGTTCCACATTGCAGAATTATTTGGAGATTATTTTTTTTAAAAAAATCAAGATTTTCAATAATAAAATCATTAAGTATTTTTGCACCAAGACTACCTCCAAGTACAAGAATGGTTTTACAACCAATATCTAGTTTAATTTGATTTAAAAATTCTTTTTTGTTCTTACCATTAAAATTTTTAATTGATTTTCTAATTGGATTTCCTGACAAAATTACCTCTGAATTTTTAAAGTACTTTTCCATTCCATCATAGGCAACAAATATTTTTTTAGCATATTTTGAAAGAATTCGGTTAGTCAATCCAGGATAAGAATTTTGTTCCTGTATAAAAACAGGAATTCTTAGTAAAGCTGCAATGTACATTACCGGTCCACTAGCATATCCTCCAGTTCCAACAACTATTTTAGGTTTATATTTTAATATAATTATTAGTGAGTGAATTAAACTATAAATTAGTTTAAAAGGCAATGTTAAATTTGATATAAAATTGAGTTTTCTTTGATATCCAGAGATGTAAAGGCCAATTATTTTATAGCCATTTTCCGGTACTTTTTTCATCTCCATTTTATTTTTTGCACCAACAAACAGAATATTGCAATCCTCAACCTTTTTCTTTAATTGATCTGCAATACTAATTGCAGGATAAATATGCCCTCCTGTTCCTCCACCTGATATAATTAAATTTTTATTCATTAACATTTTCGCTTAAATCTAATTCCATAATATTTGCATTATTTCTACTAACACTCAACAAAACTCCAAATGCAAAAAAAGTTGTCCATATTGATGTTCCTCCTGTACTTATGAGAGGCAATGGTTGACCAGTAACTGGAAATAATTGAACGGCTACACCCATATTAATTAATGCTTGAAATACAATTGGCAATCCAACTGCAAGGGCTAGCAACTTGCCAAAATAATTGTTTGATTTTTGTGATACAATTACAATCCTGAATAATAATATTACATAAAGTAACAATATTATTAAAGCAACAAACAAACCATATTCCTCAGTTACTATAGAAAAGATAAAATCAGAAGTACTTTGTGGTAAAATATACTTCATTGAACTCTTTCCAGCTCCAACGCCGAAAATTGATCCACTTGCAATCGCAGCCTTAGCTCTATTAATTTGATAATTTGAATCATTATCCAAGCTTGGATTTATAAAATTTTCAATTCTGTTCGACCAGGTATCAATTCTGTTTGGGACTAAATCTGGATAGGTTTTGGATAATCCTACAAAAGATCCGCTAAGAATAATTCCTGAAAATATTATTAATACAATTTTCTTAATGGGATATTGACCAATAAAAATTAAGATTAATGATAGACTAAAAATCATAAACGATGTTGAAAAATTTGATGGCAAAACTAACATCACAACTAAAAGAATTGGTAACCATAGTCTTAAAACAGAATTATTAAAATTTATTTTTTTTTCATGAACTTTTGACAGATAATTTGAAATATAAATCAAAAGAAAAATTGATGCGAGTGAGGATGGTTGGAATGAAATATTTATAATTGGTATACTTATCCATCTACTTGCATTTGCTCCATCAATTTCATTGCCTTGTAATGCAGTAATTAAAAGTAAAAAAATTGCAAGGGGCAGGATTATTAATGACAAGCCTCTTAAATATTTATAGTCTAAAAGATGGGTAGCATACATAATCAATATTCCAATGAAAATTATAGCAACATGTTTAAATACACTTGAAAAAATTAAATTAACACCAAAGTTTGAGCTAGCGCTATACACTGGCAAGAATGAAAAAATAGATAATGATAGCACCACTATCCATATAATTTTGTCGCCTTTTAAACTATTAATTATTCTCATAATTTTCTTACTTCCTCTTTGAACTTATTTCCCCTATCTTCATAGCTGTCAAACAAATCAAAACTGGAGCAGGCAGGAGAGAGCAATACAACATCACCAGGCTTTGAAACTTTATATGCACTATTAACAGCGTCACTCATATTATCAGTACTGATTATAAGTTCAGTACACTTTGAAAAGACATCAATTAAATTTTTGTTCTGCTTTCCTAAACATATTATTGCTTTAACCTTCCTTTTTACCAAAGGAATTAAATCATCATAATTATTTCCCTTATCGATACCACCTACAACCCAAATAATTGGTTCATCAAATGAATTAAGAGCATAGTAAACTGAATTTACATTAGTTGCCTTTGAGTCATTGATATACTTTACCTTATGGATTGTTAAAAAATGTTCAAGACGGTGGGGAATACTTTTAAAAGTTTTTAAACTTTCTTTTATTTTTTGATTAGAAATTTTCAAAATTTGAGCAACACTAATTGCAGCCATTGAATTTTGAATATTATGAATTCCTTTTATCTGTATTTTATCTGTACTTAACATAAATTTTTCTTTATTTATTGATGAAATGATATTTTTATTATTTGCGTAGATGGAGTGTTTAAGTCCACTATTTTGTTTTGTTGAAAATGAAATTGATTTTGATTTTATTTGAACTCTAGAAAATATTTTTTTCGTCACGTTACAATCGTTATTGTAGATGAAAAAATCATTTGGTTTTTGATTTTTGACTATACTATATTTCGATAGTGTATATAAATCAAAATCTTCATCATATCTGTCTAAATGATCAGGTGAAATATTAGTTATTACTGAAATATTTGGTTTAAAAGTTATTGAGTGATCGAGTTGAAAACTACTAACTTCTAAAACATAATAATCATATGAATAATCACAAACTGATGAAGCAAAACTTACACCTATATTGCCTGCTAGACCTACATTTAGACCTGCACTTTTTAAGATATGGTATATTAAGGTAGCTGTTGTTGTTTTTCCATTAGACCCTGTTACAGCTATAATAAATGCATCCGTAAATCTACTTGCAAACTCAATTTCAGAGATAAATTTTTTACTATCAATTTCAGGATAAGATTTTTTTAATTTATTAAAGGAAATCCCTGGACTAATAATTATTTCATCAGACTCAATTAACTTTTTCGGATCATGTCCATTTTCTTCAAAATCAATATGTTCATTTCGTAATGTTTTCTTAGTATCCTCATCTATTATGTTACCCTCAGACAAGAAAACATCAATATCCATTTTCTTAGCTAGCATCACAGAACCTATACCACTAATACCAGATCCTAAAACCATTATTTCTTTCTTCGCAATCATCTAATTTTTAATGTTATTAGCGAAAGAATTGCAAGCATTATAGATATAATCCAGAATCTTGCAACAATTTTACTTTCACTGTATCCTTTTTTTTGAAAATGATGATGAATTGGAGTCATCAAAAAAACTCTTTTACCAACACCAAATTTTTTCTTTGTGTATTTGAAGTATCCAACCTGTATAATAACAGAAAGAGTTTCGATTAAAAATACACCACAAAGTATTGGAAGTAAAAGTTCTTTTCTCACAAGAATTGCAATTACTGCAATTATTCCACCAATAGTTAAACTACCAGTATCTCCCATAAAAACCTGTGCGGGGTATGTGTTATACCAAAGAAAACCTATTAATCCACCAAGTAAGGCAGAAACAAATACAACAATTTCTCCAATCCCAGGTAAGTACATAATATTTAAATAATCTGAGAAGATTATGTTACCAGAAATCCATGAAAAAATACCTAAGGTAAATACGATTATGGAGGATGATCCTGCAGCTAATCCATCAAGGCCATCTGTTAAATTTGTTCCATTTGAAAGTGCTACAATTATAAATGTTACGATGATTACATAAAATATCCAATTAAAATTATCAGATTTCATTTTAAAAACATTTACATAATCAAGCTCGTTGTTTTTAAAAAATGGAACAGTAGTATTTAATGATTTAATATTTTTCTCACCTAAAATAATTTCTGTGTTAGAATTGCTATCAACATTACGTGTAGTTATTTCAGGATGAAAATAAACCATTAGACCAATAAATAATCCTAAAATAACTTGAGCTAAAATTTTTATTGAACCTCTTAATCCCTTTTTATTTTTTTTAAAAACCTTTATATAATCATCAATAAATCCAAATATGGTTAGCCAAATAGTTGTTATTATTAAAACTAAAATGTAAATATTTTTAAAATCAGAAAATAAAAAGATTGGAATTAAAGTTGATAAAACAATTATGATTCCACCCATTGTTGGGGTGCCTTTTTTATCTTTCTCGCCAGGTAGATTTAACTCTCTAATATTTTCATCTATCTGTTTTGATTTTAAAAATTCTATTATTTTTTTTCCAAAAATCGTAGAAATTACCAGTGCTAAAATAAATGTTAATGCAGATCTAAAAGATAAGTACTGAAACAGACTAGCTCCAGTTAATTGATAAGTTTTTTCAAAGTATTCAAATAAATAATAAAACATTATACTGCCATCTTTAGGGTTTGGGTTAAAATTTCTTTATCGTTAAATCTTATTTTTTTTGATTTAATTATCTGATATTTTTCATGTCCCTTTCCAGCAACAAGAAGAATATCGTTAGGTTTAGCCACTTTGGAGGCTTTAACTATTGCCTCCTCTCTATCTACAATATTTAAAATCTTACTTTTATCAGCATCATCAACTCCTGCGATCATATCTTCTATAATTGATTTGGGATCTTCATCTCTCGGATTGTCTGAGGTAAAAATTACTTTTTGACTAAGCCTTGAAGCTATACTTCCCATTTTTAATCTCTTAGCCTTGTCTCTACCTCCACCACATCCAACTACTGTAATTATTGAATTTTCATTTTGCTTTATTTTAACTATTGTTTCCAATACATTTAATAATGCATCTGGTGTATGAGCATAATCAACAATTCCAATAATTTTATTTTTAATTATTACATCAAATCTTCCTTCAGGGTTTTTTAATAAACTCATACTAATTAAAATTTTTTCAGTATTAATTTTCAAAATTTTAGATGCTGAAAAAACAGTTAATAAATTATATGCATTAAACTTCCCTATGAGTTTGGTATTTACTTCAATACCTTCAATTTTCAAAATAAGCCCATCAAAGCTGTTTTCTACAACTTTCAATTTAAAGTCTGCATTTTTAGAAATTGAATAAGTATGAACTTTTGATTTAGTATTTTGAATAATATATTTTGAGTTTTTATCATCAGAGTTAATCAGCGAATGGGCATTATTATCCAAATCATCAAAAAATTTCTTTTTAACATTTAAATAATTTTTAAAGTTTTTATGATAATTCAAATGATCATGAGTGATATTTGTAAATATTGCTAATTCATACTTTAAACCCGAAATTCTTCTCTGATCTATTGAATGTGATGATACTTCCATAAAACAGTATTTAATATCTGTTTTAATCATTTCATTTAAATAATAATTTAAATCATATGAGTCAGGAGTTGTTAAATTTGTATCATATTCTTTTGAACCAACAATTATTTTATTTGTGGAGATCAGGCCACACTTTAATCCATTTAAATTGAACATTTGGTGCATAAGACTTGTACATGATGTTTTGCCATTTGTACCTGTAATACCAATTAGTTTTAACTTGTGACTAGGGTTATCAAAATAATTTGAACAAATTCTAGAATATGTTTCTTTAGAAGATTTAGTAATTATATATGTTATGTTTTCTAATCTGTTAAGTGGATAAACTTCACAAATGATACAAACAGCTCCTTCTTTAATTGCATCATCAATAAAATCATGACCATCAAAATTTGAACCTTTAATTGCTACATATATATCACCAGATTTAATTTTTTTTGAGTTATTCGATACATTATTTACAGCTATTTGATTTGATCCGAAGATTTCCAAATCATCAATATTTTGAATTAATTCTATAAGCTGTATCATGAATCTAATTTATTTTTAGGATTAGACTTGTTTTGTTTTTGAGAAATTTTAATCTTCTCAATTATTTGTTCGTAATTATGTTTCTCAATAATTGGGAATCTTGATGAAATTTTCTCAGCAATTCTTTTGAATACAGGAGCTGCTACATCAGAGCCATAATATCCTATATCTTTATTTGGACTATTAACAACTACTATGCACGAATACTTAGGTTGATCGGCAGGAAAATATCCTACAAAACTTGATATGTAATTAATTTCATCTGTTCCATAACCAATTTGAGCTGTCCCAGTTTTGCCTGCAATTTTAATATGTTCGGATTTAATATTTTTAGCTGTTCCGTTTTTATGGTGAATAACATCCAGCAACATTTTCTGAACAATTGACAATGTCTTTTTAGAACATATTGAAGGGTTTATTATTTCTTTTTTGAATTCATAAAAATTTGTTGACCCTAATTTACTTGTGCTTTCTAAAAATGTTGGTTTTACCATTTCTCCATTATTTGCAATGCCATTGTAAAATGATAAAATTTGTAATGGTGTTAATAAAATTCCATATCCGTAGGACATCCATGGTAACGACAATCCATTCCAATCATTTTCCGAAGGATGAGGAATTTTAGGATTTGGTTCACCTTTTATTCCTAAATCAATTGGGTTATTGACACCCATATTATATAATCTATTAACAAATTTTTCAGATTTTCCCTTATAGGCATCTGTAATTATCTTCACCATACCTGTATTCGAAGACAATCTGAAAATATCCATTGCATTTATTTTCCCATATCCACCCTCCCTTGAATCTCTAACTTTGAAACCATAAAAATCTAACTCACCATTTTCAGTATCTATCATTTGTAAAGTATCTATAACCTGATCTTCAAGTGCAGCTATCATAGTCATAAGCTTAAAAGTTGATCCCGGCTCTGTAGCTTCACCTATAGAATAATTCAGTTTTTCATAATATTTTCCATCATCAGTTTTACCAAAGTTTGATATTGCCCTTATTTTTCCAGTTTCCACTTCCATTAATATAGCAGTTGAGTGATCTGCCTCATATTTTTGAGTTTGTTCAAGTAAATAGTCATGAACAATATCTTGCATGCTTGTATTTAAAGTTGTTCTTACATCTAATCCATCAATCGGTTCTTTGTTTACATTGTTTTCCAATACTTTCCATTGACCATTTGATATTTTTCTTTTAATCATTTGACCATTTTTTCCTCTCAAATATGGGCCAAATGCGTGCTCTAATCCTACTCCTCTATAATTTCCCTTTTCATCAATTCGCTCATAGCCAATGGTTCTCTCAGCAATTTTTCCTAGTGGATAATCTCTTTTAATTTTCCTTTCAATGATTAATCCTCCTCTTATTGAACCATATCTTAGAATTGGAAAAGTTTTAAGTTTTTGAACTAAATCCTGAGAAATATTTTTTGCTATTGGTAAAAATCTATTACCATTTTCTCTGGCATCAATTATATAATCATACCAGAATTTTTCTTCACGATCCAAATGATTTGATAAGCTTATTGAAAGATTTTTAATCTCAGAATCAAATGTATTTTTTGATACTGTTTTGGAATCAAAGTAAATATCATACTTAGTTGTAGAAGTTGCTAATAAACTACCATCTTCAGAGAAAATATTTCCTCTAACTGAGTTAACAGTGAAGCTTTTGAGAGTTTTATCCTCAGCTATTTTTCTGTATTTTTCACCCTCGACAAACTGTAAATAGAATAATTTATAACCAATGCCAATACCAAAAATCAATAGTATTGATGAAATCAAATACAACCTCCATAAAAAACTATTATTTTTATTTTCCATTACTTATCAAAATTTTAGTTGGAGGGTTTAATGAAGGTCTAATTTCTTTGTCTGAAAGCTGAACTCTTATTGTTGATTCCATCCTTGAATTCATCAAATCTTTCCTCGTGTTTAGGTAAGTACTTTCAACAATATTTAAATCATTATTTAATTTATTGATTTCAAATATTTTTCTATCAACACTGTGTGATGAGTATATCATGATTAGTGCAAGACAAAAAATAAATAAAATGAATCGTACAGTTTTGGCATTAGTTTTTTCAAGAATAAACTTTCCAGCAACTATATCAATTATTTTTTTTCTCATATTAGTTTTGCTACTCTAAGTTTTGCACTTCTCGATCTTGAATTATTTTTTAACTCAAAATCATTAGCGGTTTTAAATTTTTCAGTTCTAAATATTTTTATTTGATTTCCAAAATCATCTTTCATCGGTTCTTCATTAAAACAACCATTTTTAAAGAATCTTTTAACTAATCTATCCTCAATGGAATGGTAAGTTATAATTGAGGCTATTCCATTTTTTTTGAGTACTTGTGGAATTTGATTTAATAATTTTTTTAAACAATCAATTTCACTATTAACCTCTATTCTAATAGATTGATAAATTCTTGCTAAAATTTTATTTTCATAACCCTTTGGTAGAATTGTCTTCAAAATATTATTGAATTGATTTGGGTTAGTAATTTGTTCTTTAGCTCTTTGATGACAAATTAAATCCGCAATAGCTCTTGAGTTTTTCAAATCACCATTATAAAAAAATATATCTGCTAGTTGCTTTTTTGAATAAGTATTCAATATTTCAATTGCATCTTTATCTTGATTTTTATTCATCCTCATATCAAGATTAAAATCTGAATCAAATGAAAAGCCTCTTTTTTTATTATCAAATTGATGTGATGAAACACCAAGATCAGCAATTATTCCATCGACTTTGCCAATTTTCAAAAAATTTAAATTTTGCATCAGATATATAAAATTTTGCCTCAAAAATGTGAACCTAGAATCATCAACTACATTTCTCTCCGCATCTTCATCATTATCAAAAGCAATTAGTTTTCCTCCCTCTCCTAACCTTTTCAGTATTTCTCTAGAATGTCCACCCCCTCCAAAAGTTAAGTCGACATATACACCATTTTTTTTAATTTCTAAACTATCAATCAACTCATGCAATAGGACTGGCTTATGATAAATTTGAGTCATCATTTCCCATTACCTCCTCAGTTAATTTTGCAAAATCAATCTTTGGATTATTGATATTCTTTTCATACAAGTCTTTGTCCCATATTTCAATAATATTTATTGATGACGATAAAACAACTTGCTTATTCAGTTTAGATATAGTTATTAGATCTTTAGGAATTAATATTCTACCATTAGAATCCATATCAATTGATCTAACACCAGCTGTATACATGCGAATAAAATCATTATTCTTTTTCACAAATCGATTCAACTTATTAACCTTGTCCATTACTGATTTCCACTCCTCATGAGGGAATAGTTCAAGACAGTTCTGAAAGACAGATCGCTTCAAAATAAAGGTCTTTGTCATAACTCCATCAAGTTGTTTTTTTAGCTGAGATGGAATCATAATTCTACCCTTATTATCAACTGTACATTCATATGTTCCAATAAGGTTGATCATATTCGATTAGCGTTAATCTCAAATATATTGAAATTTTACCACATTTTACCACATTTTACCACATTGTTAATAATTTCTGTCAAATGAAATTAATAACATTGTAACTAATTG
Organism: uncultured Bacteroidota bacterium; assembly: GCA_902546095.1. Lineage (GTDB taxonomy): Bacteria > Bacteroidota > Bacteroidia > Flavobacteriales > Flavobacteriaceae > Eutrophosalina. The sequence goes on along the minus strand of CACCIQ010000017.1, from coordinate 1,249 downwards.
TATTTCAGTATTTTATAAGATAAATTAATATTTTGAATTCAATATATTTAATTCATTTTCATCAAAATGAAATGCATATATTTGCTTGAAAAGTTTTTTTAACCAAGAAAAATAATGAAATCAATTAGTGAAAATGGTTATAATTATCTCTCAGTTGGATCAGGACAACCTATACTAATTTTACATGGCTTGATGGGTGGATTAAGCAATTTTGATGGTGTTTTTAAGTATTTTCCAAAACAAGGCTATCAAGTCATTGCTCCAGAACTACCTATTTATAATTCAAGTCTATTAAATACTAACGTAAAGTTTTTTGCCAAGTTTGTGTATAAATTTATCAAGTTTAAAAATTTAAAAGATGTTATTATTTTAGGAAATTCTCTTGGAGGTCATGTAGGTTTAATTTTTTCAAAATTATATCCTAAACTGATCAAGGGTCTAGTCTTAACTGGAAGTTCAGGCTTGTACGAAAATTCAATGGGAGATTCATATCCTAAAAGAGAGGATTACAATTATATTAAAGAAAGAACTGAAGCAGTTTTTTTTGACCCAAAAATAGCAACAAAAGAAATAGTTGATGAAGTTTATAAAACTGTTAATGACAGAAAAAAATTGATTAAAATTTTAGCAATGGCAAAAAGTGCTATTAGACATAATATGTCAAATGACCTGCCTAAGATTTTAGCTGAAACTGCAATAATTTGGGGAGAAAACGATTCTGTAACTCCACCTGAAGTTGCTGATGAGTTCAAAAAATTACTTCCTAATTCTCAACTTTTCTGGATAGAAAATTGCGGTCATGCTCCAATGATGGAACACCCTGAAAAATTTAATTCAGTAATGAATAACTGGCTTAAAGAAAAAAAACTGTAAGGTGAAAATTAAACATGCCTCTTTTGAGAAAAGCAGTTCTGAAATTTCTAACTGTCCAAATTCTACCTTTTTTGAAATCGCATTTATTGGGAGATCTAATGTTGGAAAATCTAGCTTACTAAATATGCTTCTTAATAAGAAGAGTATTGCTAAAGTTTCTAAAATACCTGGGAAAACAAAACTAATTAATTATTTTTTGGTGAATAATGAGATGTATTTCGTTGACTTACCAGGATATGGTTATGCAAAGCTTTCAAAGAAAAGTATTCTTACAATAAATAAAATAATAGAAAATTATATCACAAATAGAGCTCAGTTAAAGCATATTTTCCTACTTATTGATATTAGACATCAACTTCAAAATTCTGATTTCAAA
>CACCIQ010000016.1 GCA_902546095.1 uncultured Bacteroidota bacterium | reverse complement strand
CCATCTTACTCAATTGAATTTGAATATAATATTTATAGAAACAAAGAATTAATTAATGAAGGATACACCAAGCTTGTTTTTTTAAATAAAAAAACAGGAAGGCCAATCAGATGTCCAAAAAAAATTCTGGAAGCTATTATTAATTAGAAACCATAAATTTAATTTGATCATTTAATATCTCAAACTCAGTATAGATTTTTCCTCGAATTTTTGGAGATTTTATTCCCTCCACAATAGTTTTAGAACTTTGAATAATTCTAGCTTCATCCCAAATACCATCATTTATAAAAGTAGTTAGTGTTTTTGTTCCACCCTCTACAATTACGGACTGTATATCGCTTTTGTAAAGTTCTTCACATATTTGTTTTGCTGACAATTTATTTTTATAGTTAATTTTTAAAAATTTAGAATCCTTAATGTTAGTATTATTAGTTAATACAAATTTTTTTGGATCATTATTATCCCATAATCTTGAATTTAAAATTGGAGAATCATTGATGTAAGTTTTACCACCAATTAAAATTCCATGTTCCTGACTTCTCCATTTATGCACAAGTTGTCTACTAAATTTATTTGATATCCAGAATGGCCTTTTATTTTTATTATTAATTGGACTAATAAAACCATCAAAGGATTCAGCCCATTTCAAAATTACATAAGGTCTTTTTTTATTTTGAAAAGTGAGAAATCTTTTGTGTAATTTTTTACATTCATTCTCTAAAATATTTGTTTTTACATCAATATTATTATTTCTTAAAAAACTAATTCCTCTTCCATTTACTAACTTATTAGGGTCATTGATACCAATTACTACTTTTCTTATTTGCTTGTTGTATATCGCTTCACAACAAGGTGGAGTTTTCCCATAGTGCGAACATGGTTCAAGTGTGACATATAAAGTAGATTTTTTTAGAATTTCTCTATCATTAACCTTTTTTATTGCATTAATTTCTGCATGGTTTTTTCCATGTTCTTGTGTAAAACCCTCTGAAATTATTTTTCCATCATAAAAAAGTAGTGCACCAACATTGGGATTTGGATATGTTTTTCCAAGTGCTTTTTTACCTAAATCAATACACCTTTTCATCAATAAATCATGGTTCATCGCTATCTTTTATTAGTATCTTTATAATATATTCTAATTTAACAAAATGAAAATTGAAATTAGAGAAATTCTGATGAAAGATAATGATAGAGTTAAAGAAATTTTAGTTAATGTAATGAAGGAATTTGGTGTACCAGACCATGGAACTGCTTTGCAAGATGATGAACTAAACTCTATGTATGAATCATATCAAGTAAATACTTCAAAATATTATGTTGTTATTTCAGACGGTGATATTAAAGGTGGTGCTGGTATCTCTAAACTTAAAGGCTCTAATGAAAATATTTGTGAGCTTCAGAAAATGTATTTTTTACAAGAAATAAGAGGAAAAGGTATTGGTTCTAAATTAATTAAAATGTGTTTGGATTTTGCTAAAAAAAGTGGATATCAGTTTTGCTATATTGAGACTATGCATAACATGATAGCTGCTCAAAAATTATACAAAAAGAATGGTTTTTTTCTATTAGATTCCCCGTTGGGAAATACTGGTCATAATTCATGTCCTGTTTGGATGAAATTAAAACTATGACGCTTAAATTATTAAAAAAAATATTTTCAAACTCCTTAAATGAATATTATTCTCAAGAAGAAATTAATACATTATTTTACATGTTGATTGACTTTTATTTAGGAATAGATAAAATCAAATTCATACAAGATCCACTATATATTATTTCTAAAAAAAATATTTCATTAATTGAGTCAAAAATTAAAATGATTCAAAAAAAAACACCCATTCAATATATCATAGGTGAAGTACAACATAAAAACATAAAATTTAAAGTAAATAAAAATGTTTTGATTCCTAGACCTGAAACAATAGAGCTCTGCGATTGGATAATTTTTAATCAGAAAAATAAATGTAAAATTTTAGATATTGGAACTGGGTCTGGATTAATCGCATTAATTTTAAAAAAATGTATTACTGGTTCAATTGTTCATGCTTGGGATAAATCCCCTTCAATATTAAAAATTGCGAAAGAAAATGCTCTCAAAAATAATATAGAAATTAATTTTAAAATTGTTGATATACTAAAGAATGTAAAGGTCAAAGATAAATTTGATCTAATAGTTTCAAATCCTCCATATGTTGATAAATCTGAGATGCAATTTATAGATGAGAGTATAGTTAAATATGAACCTCATTCTGCTATTTTTGTTGATGGAAATGACAATTTAATTTTCTATAAAAAAATTATTCAATATTCAAAAGATGCTTTAAATAGTGATGGTGTATTGTATCTTGAGTGTCATACTGATAGAATTAATTTTGTAAAAAATATATTAAAGATTAATAACTTTAAAAATATTAAAATCAAAGAAGATCTTTTTGGACGAAAAAGAATGATTAAAGCTTGTATATGAGCGTTGAGAAGAAAATAACTTTATTAAGGAAAGAATTGCACAAGCATAATTATTTGTATTACATGCTTGACAAGCCTGAAATATCTGATCACGAATTTGATAAAATGTTGAAGGAACTTCACGAACTTGAGTTGCAATTCCCGGAATTCGATGATTCTAATTCACCAACCCAAAGAGTGGGGAGCTCTTTGAACAATAATTTTAATTCTATAACTCACTCATTTCCAATGTACTCTTTAGAGAACTCATACTCTAGTGACGAATTAATAAAATGGAAAGATCGTTTAGTAAAAGTTTTAAATACGGTAAATATTTCTTATTCATGTGAACTCAAATTGGATGGAGTATCAATTTCTCTTTCTTATAAAAATGGAAAACTAACTCAGGGTCTCACAAGAGGTGATGGTAATAGTGGCGATGATGTTACTGAAAATATCAAAACAATTAATACTATCCCTTTGGAAACACTCAAAAAAGTTGATTATGATTTTGATATTAGGGGTGAGGTTATTATTGAAAAAAATGATTTTAAAGAATTAAATGACAAAAAAATTAAAAATGGTGAGGAGCCTTTTAAAAACCCAAGAAATACTGCATCAGGAAGTATTAAACTCGTAAGTAGTAAAGAAGTAAGAAAAAGACCACTAAAATGTTATTTTTTTCAAATAATCTCTGACTCAAATCCATTTAAAACTCAATCTGAATCATTAAATGCTTTAAAAAAATTAGGATTTAATGTGTCAAATACGCATAAGTATTGTAAAAATATAGATGAAGTTTTTGATTTTATAAATTATTGGGATGAGAACAAAGACAAACTAAATTTTGAAATAGATGGTATAGTAATTAAAGTAAATAGTTTTAGTATGCAAAAACAACTTGGATATACATCAAAATTTCCTAGATGGGCTATAGCATATAAATTTCAAACAGAACAAGCAACAACAAAATTAGTTAATGTAGTTTATCAAGTTGGCAGGACTGGTGCAATTACACCAGTTGCTAATTTAAAGCCTGTTCTTATAAATGGAACAATAGTTAAAAGAGCATCTCTACACAACGAGGAACAAATTCAAAAATTGGATTTACATGAAAATGATATACTCAAAGTTGAAAAAGGCGGAGAAATCATTCCTAAAATAGTTTCAATAGATTATGGATTAAGAAAATCAAATTCTAAAAAAATTACATTTATAAAGAATTGTCCTGCATGTGGAAGTCTATTAATTAAGAATGATGATGAAGCCCAACATTATTGTATTAATTCAAATAATTGTTTTCCACAAATTGTTGCAAAATTCAAACATTTTATTTCTCGAAAAGCAATGAATATTGATGGTTTTGGAACAGAAACTATTGAAAGGCTTTTAAAAGAAAATATTATTAAAAATTTTAGTGACATATATAATTTAAAAGTTGATCAATTAGTAAAATTAGAACGTATGGCAGAAAAGTCAGCTCAAAATCTAGTTTCAGCTATATATAAGTCTAAAAGTCAACCTTTTCATAAAGTCCTATTCAGTCTTGGTATTAGACATGTTGGTGAAACAGTTTCAAAAAAATTATCAGATAATTTTGGTTCACTAGAAAATTTAATGTCTGCAACAGATGAGGAGATTTTGAATGTTGATGAAATTGGTGATAAAATTGCATTAAGTTTAAAAAAATATTTTCAGGAGAAATCCAATTTAGAACTATTGGATAAATTAAAGCATGTTGGTCTAAATTTTTTACAAACAAAGTCAGAAAATTTTGGAAATAAATTATTAGGAAAAACTTTTATTGTAACTGGGGTTTTTGAAAAAATAGATAGAACGAATTTAAAAGAAATTATTGTACAAAATGGGGGTAAAGTTTCAAGCAGTATGTCAGCAAAATCTATTGTAATTGCTGGAAATAAGCCAGGACCGTCTAAGATGTTAAGGGCAAAGGATTTAGGTTTAACTCCAATTTCTTTTGAAGAATTTATTAATTTATATGAAATTAAATTTGAAAATTGAAAAAAATTATTGATCAGTTTAGACAAAGATTTCTCGAAAAAAAAATTCAAGAATCTATTACTTCTCTTAAGTCGTCTAGCAGGAAATTGCAAAAACCTATAAAAACGATTGGTTGTATAGTTGATACTAGTTTGGATTTAGATTATTCTGATATTCTTGATTTAGCGTTTGAAATTGGTCTTAAAGAGAAAGATTTTAAAATCATTAGCTTTTCAAATAGTATTTATAATGATCCGTTTTGTGAGATGCGAATATCAGAAAAATCTGTAAATTTTTATGGAAAAATAACCTCGGCAGATGCAGATGAGTTCATATCTCAAAAGTATGATATGTTAATCAATTACTTTGGAGATAATAAAATTTTAACACTCCTATCATCTAAAACAAATGCGAAAATTAGAATTGGTTTTGATGCTTCTAATCAAAACATTAATGACATTATATTTAATGACATTTTTAATAATTTTAAAAAGTTTAGAGAACAATTGTTAAAATATTTAAATTTCTTAAAGTGAGTAATTTGATCACAAATAAAAATTGTAAGGTCAATCCTTACATATATGAAAAAAAGCAATCATTTTTTGCTGGTGTTGGTGTAGCTGTGGTTACACCTTTTACTGAAAATAATGAAATAGACAAAGAAGCTATTTACAAGCTCAGTGATCATCTTTTTTTAAATGGTATATCATACGTAGTTGTTCAAGGAACAACAGGTGAATCATCTGTTTTAAATCCTCAAGAAAAAAATCTTGTTAATTCCTTATTTATTGATGCATTTAAAGATCGCCTTCCTTTGATTATAGGAATGAGTTCAAACGATACAAGATACATATGTGACTTGATTTCAAGCTATGATTTTACCGGATTTGAAGCAATTATGTCTGTTTGTCCTTACTATAACAAACCATCACAAGACGGTATATTTAAGCATTTTGCAAAAATTTCTAACGTTTCATCATTACCATTAATTTTGTATAATGTTCCTGGAAGAACATCATGCGATATTTCAAATGATACAATTATTAAATTAAGTGAGTATAGTAAAAAAATAATTGGGATAAAAGAGGCATCTGGTGATCCAAGCAGAGTTGTAGAATTAAGAAAAAAAATTAACAAAGATTTTCTTATAATTTCAGGTGATGACTTTACCATGATTGATGCGATTAGAAATGGTGCCGATGGAATTATTTCTGTAGCAGCAAATGCTTTTCCATCTATAATGAGTAATACTTATTTAAGTTTACTTTGGGAAGAAGAAAAAAATAAACCTAATATTATTAAATTATTACCTAACGTTGATAAATCAAATTTCATATTAAATGATTTTTTTAATTTAATATTTGAAGAGGGTAACCCTGCAGGCATAAAATTTGCACTTAAGTGCTTAAATTTGTGTAGTGATAAAGTTAGACTACCTTTGACTGAGATTTCTAATGATTTAAAATTAAAAATCTCTGATTTTATTTCTAAAACAAAAGTTTAAATGAAAAAAATATTCAATAAATTAATTTACTTTTCAATTTTTATCTTATTTCTTTCATGTAATGAATTTCAAAAGTTATTGAGAAATGAGGATATAAAAGTCAAATATGAAATGGCTGAAAAATATTATGCAAATGAAGAGTGGAGAAGAGCTAGTACTTTATTTGAACAAATACAGCCTCAATACAGAGGAAAACCTCAGGGAGAGAGAATTACCTTTTTCTATGCTAACAGTTTACTAAATAGGAATAACTATGTATTGGCTGCCTTTCAATTTGAAAGTTTTGTTAAGTCTTATCCGATAAGTCAAAAAGTTGAAGAAGCAGCATTTTTAGCTGCTTATTGCTATTACAAGCAATCTCCCAGACATAGTTTGGACCAGGATGAAACACGTACTGCCATTGAAAAATTACAAAACTTTATAAACTTTTACCCCTTTTCTGAAAAGTTAGCAGAAGCGAATGATTTAATTCAAGAACTCAACACTAAATTAGAATACAAAGCATTTGAAATTGCTAAACAGTATAATACAATTAGAGATTATACTTCTGCTATTAAAGTCCTAAATAGTTTTATATCTGATTACCCAGGAACGTCATACAGAGAAGATGCCCTTTTTTATTTGTTTGATTCATCTTATCAACTAGCTATTAATAGTATTCCTGCAAAGCGCTTAGAAAGACTTAATAATGCTGTCAAAGTCTATGATGAGTTAATTAATGATTATCCAGATACCAAGTTTTTTGATCAATCAAAAAAGAAGATTTCTGACATAGAGAAAGAAATTGCTATATTTGCTGGCGATAAATCATAAACTATGGATTTTAAAAAAATTAATGCTCCAACCTCAACTGTTACATACGATAGAGAAAAAATTGACTCACAGTCTGATAATATCTATAAAGCAATTTCAATAATTTCTAAAAGAACAGTGCAAATTAATGAGGATATTAAGAAAGAATTAATTAGTAAGTTAGAAGAATTCGCAACTCCAAGTGAAAATTTAGAGGAGATTTTTGAGAACAAAGAGCAGATTGAAGTTTCTAAGTTTTATGAAAAGTTACCAAAAGCTCATGCAATTGCAATTGATAATTGGCTAACTGAAAAAATTTATCACAGAAAACCGGAACAAGAAAAGTAGTTCATATGTCCGTTCTAAAGGATAAAAATATCCTGCTTGGTGTAACTGGTGGTATAGCAGCTTATAAATCAATAACATTACTTAGATTATTAAAGAAGAGTGGTGCTGATGTACAGGTTATTTTTACTAAATCTGCTCATGACTTTGTTACAACCTTAACTTTTTCTTCATTATCCGAAAGACCTGTATTAACAAATTTTTTTGAGGAAGAGGATAATTCTATGAATTGGAATAATCATATTGATTTGGCTGAGTGGGCTGATTTTTTGTTGATTGTTCCTGCAACCTCATCAACAATTTCAAAAATGGTTTCTGGGAATGCTGATAACCTACTTATTGCCACTTATTTGTCTATAAAATGTGAAGTATTTTTTGCTCCAGCTATGGATTTAGATATGTATAAATCAGCAGCTAATAAAAAAAATATTGAAACTCTAGTCAAAAATGGTAATATATTAATTAAGCCTGGAATTGGTTCACTTGCAAGCGGAATGTCTGGAGAGGGTAGAGTGGAGGAACCTGAGTTAATACTTGATATTTTAAAAAATCATATTAAAAAAAAACTAATATTTAAAGATAAAAGTTTTCTAATCACTGCAGGTCCAACATTCGAAATGATTGATCCAGTCAGATTCATTGGTAATTTTTCAAGTGGTAAAATGGGATACGAACTAGCTAAGGAAGCTTCAAGGTTAGGGGCAAAAGTTCATTTAATTTCTGGGCCATCGAATGAACAAATAAATGATGAGAATATAATATTAAAAAGAATCGTTTCAGCTGATGAAATGTTTGATGAGTGTTCAAAAGTTTTTAATGATATAGATATTTTTATAATGTCAGCTGCAGTATCTGATTATAAACCTTCTAAAAAAAATCATAATAAAATCAAAAAGGATAAATCAGAAAAAATATCCGTACAGCTAGTAAAAAATAAAGATATTTTAAAATCTCTTGCATTAAAAAAAACAAAAGGACAGAAGGTAATAGGATTTTCGCTTGAAACAGAAGATGAATTAAAAAATGCAACAAAAAAGCTGAAAAACAAGAATTTAGACGCTATAATATTGAACTCTTTAAATGATAAAGGAGCTGGATTTAATTTGCCAACAAATAAAATAAGTTTTATAACTTCAAGTTATTTAAAAGATTTTACTGTTAAAACAAAAAAAGATGTTGCAAAAGATATTTTATTGGAAGTATTTAATCTTTAGTACTATACTGCTTTCTCATTTAAATTTTTCTCAAGAATTAAATTGTAAAGTAACTGTAAATTATAGCTTAGTAAATCAGACTGAATCTAGTGTTTTTAATGAACTTGAAAAAAACATTAATGTATTTTTGAATGAAAATAAATGGACAAACGATACTTATTTGGAGTTTGAAAAAATTAGCTGTTCATTTTTAATAACAATTATAGACTATTCTGATAGTTCTTTTAGGGCAAATATTGAAATCAATTCTTTCAGGCCTGTTCATAATTCAAATTATAACACCAAAAATTTTCTGTTTAAAGATAATGGAGTGAATTTTAACTATAATATAAATCAATCTATTATTTTTTCAGAAACAAGGTATGAATCAGATCTATCTTCATTATTGGCATTCTACTCGTTAATTATTATTGGTTATGATAAGGATACATTTTCTAAAAATGCAGGAATAAGTCAATATAATCTAGCCAAAAAGATTTTGGATTATAGTTCAAGTTTTTCTAACTCTCAAATGTGGTCTCCATCACATAATGGAGGAAGAATAAATAAATTTTGGTTAATTGATAATTTAACTTCAACTAACTATCAATCAATCAAAGAAGTAAATTATAATTACCATTTAAATGGTTTAGATTTATTAGTAAATGATGATATAAAAGCAAAGACAAATATTATCGACGCACTATTAGATTTTGAAAAAATTAATAGATTCCGACCTAATTCACTTTTACAACAAATATTTTTTCAATCAAAAAATGATGAAATTTTTAACTTATTTTTAAATCATCAAAATAAAATGGAAATTGAGGAGATTAAAAATTTACTCAATAGTATTGCTCCATTTTATTCAAATAATTGGTCTAAACTTTAAATAAAATAGTTTGATATTAAAATTATCTATAAAGAATTATATACTCATTGAGAAGTTAGATGTTAATTTTAAAGAAGGTTTTTCCTCTATTACAGGTGAGACTGGTGCAGGTAAATCAATAATTTTGGGAGCACTAAATTTAATTTCAGGTGCAAGAGTTGATCATCAAATAGTTGGACCTAAAAATGAAAAATGCATAGTTGAAGGAGAGTTTTTGATTTCAGAATCTTTGCTTGATTTTTTTAATTTTCATGATTTAGATTTTGATGATCATACAATACTTCGAAGAGAAATTTTGGTTAATGGTAAATCAAGAGCTTTTATCAATGATTCACCTGTGAAGCTTGATATAATTAAATCATTATCAGAGAAATTAATTAATGTTCATAGTCAAAATCATAATCATATATTGTCTAATAATAATATGTATTATGAATTACTTGATGCATATGCTGACCAGGTTAATATTACTAAGGAGTATAAAACATACTTTTTCGATTACACTAAAACAAATAAGGAGATCGATTTTATTCAAGACAAAAAAAATGAGTTTTTAAAAAATATTGAGTATAATAATTTTATATACAATGAAATTGATCAGTTGGGGCTTAAGGATGGAGAAAAAATTTTATTGGAGGAAAAATTTAATAATTTAAAAAACTTTGATAAAATTAAATCACTTTTAGATGATTTTAATTCTTTATCTCTGATTCAAGATGAAACACTAAATGAAAGAATTTCTAAAATTTCCAAAACAGTTGATAAAATAGGCTCGTACTCAAGTGATTTCGAAAGTTTTGCAAAAAGATTTAATAATATTAATATAGAATTAGAAGATTTATTTACATCAATTTCAAATTACATGAATGATTTGTCATTTGATCAGGAAAATTTTGAAAAAATTCAAAGTAGATTATATAAAATAAATGATTTAGAAAAAAAATATGGTTTAAGTTCTATTAAAGAGCTAATTGATAAAAAAAATGAATTAAAAGATTTTATAGATGATTCATCAAAATTTGATAAAAAAATAGAAAAATTAAATAAAAAATTAAATGATTTAAAAATTAAAATGCTTCAATTGTCAAAGACTATTAGCAATAATAGGATAGCATCTAGTAAGAGGATTCAATCAGAAATATTGGTTGCATTCGAAAAGCTTGCACTTAAGAATGCCAAAATTATTTTTAATTTAAGTGAATGTGTTGATTTTAACGAAAATGGCAATAATAATCTTGAGGTTTTATTTTCAGCTAATAATTCTAACCTATTTAGTTTATCTAAAATAGCCTCAGGCGGTGAAAAATCAAGAATTTTATTTGCATTAAAATCTATTCTTGCAAAGAAAGTAAATTTACCAACTTTGGTTTTTGATGAGATTGATTCAGGAACATCTGGTGAAATAGCAAATGCAATTGGTGGAATCATGAAGATTATGGGGAAGAAAATCCAAATTATTTCAATTACTCACCTTGCTCAGGTTGCATCTAAAGCAGATCATCACTACAAAGTATATAAATCAAATATTAACAATAAAGTTGTCACAAATATCAATAAATTAGATAATTCAGAAAGGGTTGATGAAATTGCATTAATGATTTCTGGTGAAAATGTAACAGAATCTGCTATAAATCAAGCTTCAGAGTTGCTTAAATAACACTATCTTTAATAAAAATGAGTAATAATCTTTTAAAAAATAAAAACGGAATTATTTTCGGAGCCTTAGATGAGAATTCAATTGCATGGAAAACAGCAGAGAAAATTATGTCTCAGGGTGGAAAATTTGTATTGACAAATGCTCCAGTTGCCTTAAGAATGGGTAAATTGAGTGAATTAGCTGATAAAACTAACTCACCACTAATTTCTGCTGATGCAACAAGTAAAGAAGATTTAGAAAATTTAATTGATAAATCAATTGAACACTTTAATGGTAAAATTGATTTTGTTCTCCATTCAATTGGGATGTCAGTCAATGTAAGAAAAGGCAAAGTTTACACCGATTTGAATCATGATTGGTTGACTAAAGGATGGGATGTATCTGCTGTTTCATTTCACAAGCTGCTTCAAGTATTATATAACAAAGACGCTATGAATGAGTGGGGAAGTATTGTTGCTCTATCCTACGTTGCAGCTCAAAGAGTTTTTCCTAATTACAATGATATGGCTGATAATAAGGCTTATTTGGAGTCAGTTGCTAGAAGCTTTGGATATTTTTTTGGTAAAGAAAAAAAAGTTAGGGTTAATACAATTAGTCAATCTCCAACTCCTACTACAGCGGGAAAAGGTGTAAAAGGATTTGATGGATTTATCACATATGCTGAAAAAATGTCACCTCTTGGAAATGCAAATGCTGATGAATGCGCAGATTACACTGTTACACTATTCTCTGATCTTACAAAAAAAGTTACCCTTCAGAATTTGTATCATGATGGTGGTTTCAGTAACGTTGGGGTAAGTCAAGAAATTGTTGACATCGTTTCAAAAAACAATTAAACCTTTACATTGAATGTCTATAATTGGTTTAACGGGTGGAATAGGCTCTGGAAAAACATTTATTTCAAAAATATTTAAATCAAATAATGTCTTTGTAATATTTGATTCAGATTTATATGCTAAGCATATTATGGAGCATAATATTGATGTTATTGATATGATAAAAGAAAAAATAGGTAAAAAATCTTATGAGGATGGATTCATTCAAACAAAATATATTTCTGATATAATTTTTAATGATAAAAAGAAGTTAAATGAATTAAATAAAATAGTACATCCAAAGGTATTGGAAGAATTAAAAAAATTTAAATACAATAACCTAAACAAACTAATTATAATTGAGTCAGCAATTTTATTTGAAACAGGAATTTATTTACAAAATGATTATAACATATTAGTGAAAGCACCTGTTAAAGACAGAATAAATAGGGTTATGAACAGAGATAAAATAAGTAAAGTAGATGTTTTAAAAAGAATAAGTTCTCAATGGAGTGATTCAAAAAAAATAGATTTGGCAGATTTTGTAATTGATAATATTGATAAATTAGAAACTGAAAAGATTGTAAAACAGTTAATTATTGATCTAATATCTAGATATGAAAAAAATTAGTTTTTCATTGTTAATTTTATTAATGTCGATTTCACTTATAGGCATAATTCTAGTACAAAGTTTTTGGATTAAAACAACAATTGATACTAAAGAAAGACAATTTTCACTTAATGTTAACCAGGCACTAAAGACAGTAGTTGATGATATAAAGACAAGAGAAATGAGTGATTATCTTGCCGTGTATCAAAAATTAATTGATAGTATAGGAAATCCTAAAGAGGCCCAGTTAACTTCAGTATTTCAATATGTAGATAGAAATCAAAATACTAATAAGACATATGTTTATTCTCAGGGAATTTTAGAAGAAGATTATAATATAACATCTAGCTTAATTGATCCAGTAAGTAAAGATTCTACTTCAATCTTAGACTATACAAAAATAAAAAATACAACAATTATTGATGATGCTTTTGATAGAGAAATTCAAAATATGAGCTCTATTGAAAGATTACAAAGAGTGGAAAAAATGACTTTAATGGATCAAGCAAAGTACTCATCAATTTTTAGTGAGTTAGCAAATTTAAAGCCAATACATAAAAGAGTTAATAATGTAGAAATTGAATTTTTACTACAAAAAGAATTTGGTGAGCGTGATTTAGATTTAGATTTTGATTACAGAGTTTTTAATGGAAATTTGGCTACAAAGGTTGGCTCTGACAGATATACTAATTTGGAAGGTTTAGAAAAATATAATATGCCTTTATTTGATGATAAGGACGGAATTAGTGAATATTCATTAGTAGTTGGGTTTCCAGACAGAAAAAATTATTTAAGATCATCAATTTCTTATTTGATTATACTATCAGTTTTGTTCATATTGGTAATAATTTTATCGTTTTATTTTACTGTTTTAAATTCAATAAAGCAGAAAAATATATCTGAGATGAAAACAGACTTTATTAATAACATGACTCATGAGTTTAAAACTCCTATCGCAACAATTGATCTCGCATTAAATGCTATTAAGACTGAAGAAATTAAATCAGATAAAAAAATGAAAAGTAGATATTTAAGTGTTATTGATGAAGAAAACAAGAGAATGAACAAGCAAGTTGAAAATGTTTTAAAAATTTCACAACTAGACAGTAGTAAAATATCATTAATTAAAAATGATATTGATGTTCACTCAGTTATTTATGAGGCTAATAAAAGAATTTCACTATTGTTAACTACAAATAATGGAAAAATTAATCTTGATTTTAAGGCTGAAAATTCAATAATAAAACTGTCTTTTGAAGAGCTTACCAAAGTTTTTGTGAATCTTTTAGAAAACTCAATAAAGTATTCTACTAACAATCCAGAAATCTCAATTAAAACAAGAAATTACAACAAAAAATTAGAAATTGTTTTAAGCGATAAGGGAATGGGTATGTCTAATAAAGTTAAATCAAAAATATTTGATAAGTTTTATAGAATCCCACAAGGAAATATTCACAATGTTAAGGGGCATGGTCTTGGTTTATCTTTTGTAAAAAAAATAATTGATTTGCACAATGGTACAATTTCTGTGGAAAGTGAATTAGGACTGGGATCTAGTTTTAAGATTATTTTTGATATTTAAAAATGGCTGAAAAGAAAAAAATATTAATTGTTGAGGATGACCCGAACTTTGGATCAATTCTAAAAGACTATTTAATGCTTCATTCATATGATGTTACTCTGGCAAAAAATGGAATAGAGGGTTTAGAAAAATTTAAAAAAATTAGTTATGATTTATGTATTCTCGATGTTATGATGCCATTCAAAGATGGATTTTCATTGGCTACTGATATTAGATCTGCTAATGAGGAAATTCCATTAATTTTTTTGACAGCAAAATCCCTAAAAGAAGATGTTATTAAAGGTTTCAAGATTGGTGCTGATGACTATTTAATAAAACCTTTTGATTCCGAGATTTTATTATTAAAAATTAAATCTCTTTTCAAAAGAAAATTATCATCTAATAAAAATAATATTGATGAGCTTGAATATGAATTTGCAACATATAAATACAACTCAAAATTCAGAGAGCTTTGTTATAAAAACGATAAACCTATTAAATTGTCACCTAAAGAGGGCAAGTTGTTATCATTACTTTTGAATAATATTAATGATTTAACAAGTAGAGAAGAGGCATTGATAAAAATATGGAATGATGATAATTACTTTACGTCCAGAAGTATGGATGTTTATGTAACTAAAATTCGCAAATATCTCAGTAAAGACTCCAGTATTAAAATTGAAAATATACATGGTAAAGGTTTTAAATTTTCAATTGACTAGTTTCTAGGATGATATTTAAGTACAGAATCAATTAAATGTTTCTTTTTAACGTGCAAATATTTTTCAGTTGTAACTATGTTTTCGTGTCCCATCATTTTTTGAATACTAATTATATTTGCCCCATTTTCAACTAGATGAGTTGCAAAAGAGTGTCTCAATACATGAGGGCTAATTTTCTTTTTTAAGCCAATTTCAATTGCAAGATTATTTAAAATTGTATAGATCATTACCCTAGTTAGTTTAGTTCCTCTGTTATTCAAAAAGACAGTATCTTCATCACCTTTTTTAACTTTCATTAAATTTCTATTTGAATTTATATAATTTAATATTTGCTTTTTAGCTATTTTACTTATTGGGACAAATCTTTCTTTGTTTCCTTTACCTAAAATTTTTATTAAGTTATCATTAAAAAATAAATCTGAAATTTTTAAATTAATTAGTTCAGATACCCTTAGTCCACAGCTATATAGAATTTCAATAATTGCTTCGTTCCGTACGCCATTGTTTTGATTTTTACCTGCAGCTTTAATTAAAAGATCAATTTCACTTGTACTTACAGTTGTTGGGATTTTAAAACCTGTTTTTGGATGTTCAATTCTTTCAATTGGATTTTCAGTTAATAGGTTTTCAAGTATTAAAAAATTAAAAAATACATTTAAACTAGATATTAATCTAGATTGACTTCTCGATTTTATTTTCTTTGATTGTTCATATAAAAAATTTCTTAAATCAGATGTCTGAATATTGTTAGGTTTTACATTAACTTTTTTATCAACCAAATAATTAATTAATTTATTTAAATCTGAGATGTAGCTGGAAATAGTATTCTCGGATAAGTTTCTTTCAAATTTTAAAAAATTTTCAAATTCTTTAGATGATGTATTCCATTTCATATTAATTAAATACTTTTACATTGATTTAAGTATTATGAAAATACAAATAATTAATGGTCCAAATTTAAATCTATTGGGATTAAGGGAGAAAGATATTTATGGTGATATCTCCTTTGATGATTACTTTAAAGAACTAAAATCAAAGTTTCAAAATTTAGATTTGTATCATTATCAGTCAAATGTAGAGGGGGAATTAATTAATAAAATCCAAGAAGTTGGATTTAGTTTTGATGGCATAATATTAAACGCTGCAGCCTACACACATACCTCAGTTGGAATATCTGATGCAGTCAGAGGGATTAAGACACCTGTAATTGAGGTGCATATTTCAAATACTAAATCAAGGGAGGAATTTAGGAAAAAATCATTTATAAGTCCTCATGCTGAAGGAATCATTCAAGGATTTGGATTGTACAGCTACGATTTAGCAATATTAAGTTTACTAAAAGACTAAAGATGAATTACTTCATCATATGCATCAGCAACTGCTTCCATTACAGCTTCACTCAATGTTGGGTGAGGGTGAATAGCTTTTAAAATCTCATGACCTGTTGTTTCAAGTTTTCTGCCAACCACAGCCTCTGAGATCATTTCAGTAACATTAGATCCAATCATGTGACATCCTAACCATTCTCCATATTTTGAATCAAAAATTACTTTTACAAATCCATTTGGTTGACCAGAAGCTTGAGCTTTTCCGGATGCACTAAATGGAAATTTACCAATTTTTACATCATAACCCTCAGCAATAGCTTTTTCTTCAGTATACCCGACAGATGCAACCTCAGGCTTACAATATGTACAGCCAGGAATATTATTGTAATCAATTGGGTTTGGATTTAAACCTTTTATTTTTTCAATACACGTAATTCCTTCAGCAGAGGCTACATGTGCTAATGCAGGTCCATCTACGACATCACCAATTGCGTAAATATTTTCAATATTTGTAGAATAAAATTCATCAACTTTTATTTTATCATTTTCAACTTCAATTCCAATTTCCTCTAAACCAATATTTTCAATGTTAGACTTTATACCTACTGCGCTTAAAACAACATCACCATTTACAATTGATTTTTTATTGTTGGACTCAACTGTTACTTCAACTTTATCACCAACTATTTTAGAATCAACAACCTTTGATGAGTTTAAGATATTGATCCCAGATTTCTTTAAAATTTTTGATAATTCTTTGGAAATATCTTTATCCTCAATTGGAGCAATATTTTTTTCATATTCCACTAGAGTTACTTTGGTTCCCATAGAATTATAAAAATATGCGAACTCAACTCCAATTGCTCCAGAACCAACTATAATCATTTCCCTGGGTTGTTTTTCTAAAACCATTGCTTTTCTATATCCGATAATTTTTTCACCATCTTTTGGAAGAGAAGTTATGTCACGAGATCTTGCTCCTGTTGCAATTATAATATTAGTTCCAGAAATTTTTGATTCTTCCTTATCACCTTTAATTGAAATCGTTTTATCAGAGTTAATTTTACCAAAACCAGTATAAACTTTAATTTTATTTTTTTTCATTAAAAAATTAACACCTTTGCTCATGGTATTGGCGACATCTCTACTTCTTTTAATTACTTTTTTAAAATTTTTAGAAAAATTTTCAACTTCAATCCCATAACTTTCAGCGTGATTTAAATATTCAAATACTTCTGCTGATTTTAGAAGTGCTTTTGTAGGAATACACCCCCAATTTAAACATATGCCACCTAAACTTTCCTTTTCGATAATGGCAGTTTTAAAACCTAACTGTGAGGATCTAATTGCAGTAACATATCCACCTGGACCACTACCTAAAATAACTACATCATAATTTTCCATTATTATTTTTCTTTAAAATTTAAACTTGCCGAATTTACGCAATATCTCATCCCTGTTTCAGTTGGTCCATCATTAAATACATGACCTAAATGTCCTTCGCAATTAGAACAAACTATTTCAATTCTTTTTCTTTGTAATGAGTGATCATCTCTATATTCAATTGAACCTTCAATTGATTTATCAAAACTTGGCCATCCACATCCACTATCAAATTTAGAATTACTCTCAAATAATTTATTTCCGCATCCTTTGCATTTATAAAAACCATTTTCAAAATGCATATTATATTTTCCTGAGAAAGGCATTTCTGTACCAGCTTCTCTTAATATTTTATAACTAAATTTATCTAGTTTAGTTGACCAATACTTATCGCTTTTGTTTTTCATGATTTTTTAAATACTAATGCAACAGAGTTAACACAGTGACGAATACCAGTTGTTTCTTTGGGTCCATCATTAAAAACATGGCCTAAATGTCCGCCACATTTTTTACACTTTATTTCAGTTCTAGGATATCCTAATTTATAATCAACATCGTATATTAATTTGTCTTTAATTTCTCTATCAAAGCTTGGCCAACCACAGTAGGAGTTATATTTATGGTCAGACTTATATAGAGCCTCATCGCATCCAGCACAATGATATGTTCCTTTTTCATAAAAATTATCATATTTACCAGTGTAAGGGCGCTCAGTATAAGCTTTTCTAAGAACTAAATATGAAAGCTCGTCAAGTTGGCTCTTCCATTCAGCATCGGATTTAACAACTTCGTACTGAGCTTGGCTGAAACTATTTTGAAATCCCAGTAATAAAATAAACAGCAAAAAATAAGCTTTATAAAATTTCATTTGTATATTAATAAATGCAAAAGTAATTCATATTTTCAATTTTTAATCCTCAATGAACAAAAGAATTTATTCGAAAGGTGATAAAAAAATTTTAAAAGCATGGGCTTTTTATGATTGGGCAAATTCTGTTTACCCTTTAGTAATAGGAACTGCTGTATTTCCAATCTTTTACGGTGAACTATTTGTTGAAAGCGATTACATTGACTTCCTAGGAATTAACTATAAAAATACAGCATTAATACAACATATTACATCTCTGGTCTTTCTTCTTTTGGCTCTTCTAATACCCATTCTTTCAGGAATAGCAGATTTCATAGGAAATAAAAAAAATTTTATGAAGTTTTTTTGTTATTTGGGTAGTGCTTCATGTATTGGATTGTATTTTTTTGATCTTGAAAATATTTATCTTGGTTTGAGTTTTTATTTCTTAGCCTTATTTAGTTTTTGGGCTAGTTTAGTATTTTATAATTCATATCTTCCTGAAATTGCTTTTCCAAAACAACAAGATCGAACAAGTGCATTAGGATTTTCATATGGTTACATTGGTAGTGTACTTTTGTTAGTGTTTAATCTTATAATGATTATGCTTCCTGAGTTTTTTGGTTTATCAAATTCTAATGGTGAAGGGTCGATTCAAGCAATGAGAATTTCATTTCTTTTAGTTGGATTTTGGTGGGCTGGTTTTAGTCAATACACCTTTTACCATTTGCCACAGAATTTAAATGATGTTAATAAAAATGATGCTTTTAAAAAGTCAATAATTTTTAGTGGATTTCTTGAACTCAAAGAAGTTTGGAAAATTTTGATTAAAGACATTTCAGTAAAAAAATTTTTAGTTGCTTTTTTTACTTTTAGCTGTGCTTTACAAACAATAATCCTAATTGCTACATACTTTGGAGAACAAGAGATATTATGGGAAGAAAATGAAAAATTTCTTGGTCTAATACTCAGTATGCTTATAATACAATTAATTGCAATTTTTGGTGCTTGGTTAACTGCAAGAGTTTCTGAAAAAATTGGAAATATTAGAACCCTGATCATATTAAACTTAATATGGTTTATTTTATGCCTTTTTGCTTATTTTGTTAAATATCCAATTGAATTTTACATAATTGCTGGTTTTGTTGGAATGGTTATGGGCGGAACTCAAGCATTATCTAGATCAACATATTCTAAATTGATCCCCAAGACTGATAATACGTGTTCTTATTTCTCTTTCTATCAGATGTCTATGATTATCAGTGTTGTTTTAGGAACTTTCATGTCAGGTATTGTTGATCAACTAACTGGAAGTATTAGAAACTCAATTATGATTTTTGCAGTAGTATTTATTCTTGGAGCCCTATTATTGAGAGGGATCAAAATGAAAAATATCTAATTACTTATTAAAAATAATGGCATGAATGTTGGAAATATTATATGTCGGTTTAAAAATTCTTTTTTTACTGACAGATTGACATATTTATGAGTAATTTTTTTGATTTTAATAATAGCTTTGGTCCAGTGGATGAAGAATCAGAATTAATACCACTGATGACATCTGATGATGAGGAGGCAATTTTAAAGGAAACTTTACCTAAAAGTATTCCTATTCTCCCTCTAAGAAATGCTGTATTATTTCCAGGTGTTGTTATACCAATTTCTGCAACAAGAGATAAGTCTGTAAAATTAATCAAGTATGCTAATTCAAAAGATAAATTGATTGGAGTGGTCTCTCAGAAAGATTCGAATGTTTCTGATCCATCCATTGATGATATTAATAAAATTGGTACGGTAGCAAAAATTCTCAGAGTTTTGCAAATGCCAGACGGAAATCTAACTATTATTATACAGGGAAAAAAAAGGTTTGAAATTGAAAAAGTTATTTCTAAAAAGCCATTTCTTACATGTTCTATAAGTGAATTAAAAGAAATAAATCCCTCTGTTGATAATAAAAAATTTATAGCAACAATTGATTCCATTAAGGATTTAGCATTAAAAATCATTGATGAAAATCCTAGTATACCAAGTGATGCTTCCTTTGCTATTAAAAATATTCATAGTAATTCTTTCCTAGTAAATTTTGTTTCATCAAACATGAATATTAGTGTAAATGAAAAATTTAAAATTTTATCAATTGATGATTTACAAAAAAGGGCTTTAAGATGTCTTAAATTTATGGATATTGAGTTTCAGAAACTTTCACTCAAAAATGATATTCAATCCAAAGTTAGAAATGACCTTGATCAACAACAGAGAGAATATTTTTTAAACCAACAATTAAAAACTATTCAAGAAGAGCTTGGAGGTTCATCAAATCACAAAGATATTGATGATATGAAGCTCAAGTCAAAAACAAAAAAATGGAATAAAAACATTGAGGAGCATTTTAACAAAGAATTGTTAAAATTACAAAGAATGAATATCCAAGCAGCCGAATATTCAATTCAAAGAAATTACTTGGATCTGATTTTAGATCTTCCATGGAATGTATATTCAAAAGACAATTTTAGCTTACAAAATGCACTGAAAATTTTAAATAGAGATCATTATGGCTTAATTGATGTCAAGAAAAGAATAATTGAACAAATTGCTGTAATGAAATTAAGAGAAGATATGAATTCTCCTATTTTATGTTTTTATGGTCCTCCTGGTGTTGGTAAAACTTCACTTGGAAAATCCATTGCAGAGTCTCTGGGAAGGGAATATGTTAGAATTTCACTTGGTGGTCTTAGGGATGAAGCTGAAATAAGAGGTCACAGAAAAACTTACATTGGAGCAATGCCAGGGAGAATTATACAGAATTTAAAGAGAGTCAAATCATCAAATCCAGTTTTTGTATTAGATGAGATTGATAAATTATCAATCGGTAACCAAGGAGATCCATCCTCAGCCATGCTTGAAGTGCTTGATCCAGAGCAGAACAACTCATTTTATGATAATTTTTTAGAACTCGGGTTTGATTTATCTAAAGTTTTATTCATAGCTACTGCAAATAATTTAGCCAATATTCAACCTGCACTTTTGGATAGAATGGAAATTATAAATATTTCTGGATACAGTATTGAAGAAAAAGTTGAGATTGCTAAAAAGCACCTTGTAAAGAAACAAATTTCAAATCACGGATTAGAAAAATATAAATTTAAAATATCTGATTTAGCAATAAAGAAAATTATTGAGGGTTACACTCGTGAATCAGGAGTTAGAAAACTTGATAAAAATATTGCTAAATTGTGTAGGTGGATTGCTAAGTCCGTTGTAAAAAAAGAAAACTATCCGCAAATAGTTAAACCTGAAAAAATTAAAGATATTTTAGGGGTTTCTCTTAATGCAATAGTTTATGAAAATAATCACACTGCAGGTGTTGTTACTGGTTTAGCATGGACACAATACGGCGGTGAAATTTTGTTTGTTGAATCTACTATTTCAAGCGGAAAAGGAAACTTAACTTTAACTGGAAATCTTGGTAAAGTAATGAAGGAATCTGCGACGATTGCTTTAGAATACATCAAATCAAACGCTGAACATCTAGAAATTAATCAAAATATTTTTAAAAATTACAATTATCACTTGCATGTGCCCGAAGGATCAACCCCAAAAGATGGACCAAGTGCTGGTGTCACTATGGTAACATCTTTAGTCTCACTTTTAACGCAGAGGAAGATTAAAAATAAACTTGCAATGACAGGTGAAATAACTTTAAGAGGTAAAATTTTAGCTGTTGGAGGAATTAAAGAAAAAATATTAGCAGCAAAAAGAGCCAAAATAAACACGATAATTTTACCTATTGACAACAAAAAAAATATATTAGAAATTGATAAAAAATATTTGAAAGGGTTAACATTTCATTATGTTGATACAATTAGTGAAGTTTTAGAAAAAGCATTGTTAAATCAAAGAGTATCTAATTATAAAAAATTGTAATTTTAGAAAAACTTTCCTTTGAAAAAAAAAGTTATAGTAGCTATTGATGGACCATCATCCTCAGGTAAAAGTACAATAGCTAAATTGGTAGCAAAACATTTTAACTTCACTTATATTGACTCTGGATCGATCTACAGAGCTATAACATACGTTGCTATAAAAAACAATCTAATAAAAACAGGAAATATTGATGTTGTTTCATTAATTGATTTATTAAATAATTGCTCAATTTCCTTTTCATTTAACTCAAATAATCAAAATGTTATAAAAATAGATGATGTTTCTGTTGAGAATGAAATCAGAACTTTTGAAATTTCCAATAATGTTAGCTTGATTGCTGAAAAAAATGAAATAAGAAAATATGTTTTAAAAATTCAAAAAGATATTAGTAATAATAAATCAGTAGTTATGGACGGAAGAGATATTGGTTCAGTTGTCTTTCCCAATGCTGATTTTAAGTTTTTTTTGGATGCATCAATAGATGTGAGAGCATTAAGAAGATGGAATGAGCTAAAATTAACTGAAAAAGATTTAAAATTTGAAGAAGTAAAAAAAGACCTATTAAAACGTGATAAGAAAGATATAAATAGAAAGTTTTCACCCCTTATAAGACCCAAATATTCAATACTGATAAATTCTGATAGATTAGATATCTCAGAGGTTGTTGAACATATTATTGGCATTATTAAGACAGAGATATAAAATAAATAGTAGTAAATTATTTGTATTAAAGCTAAATTGATGTTAAATTCGCTTGCCTTTTAACGGGATGTTAGGAATTAAAGGGTGTGATTATTATTAATTTCTTCTGTGTACTCCCATAATCCTAAAAAAACACAGAATACAATTTAAAAAAAATGCCTAAAAGCAAAAAAGAAGATGACTCAACCAAAAAATCTTCTGTAACAAAAAAA